>NZ_CP025785.1:4453-304453 GCF_003076595.1 Candidatus Borreliella tachyglossi
TTTACTCATTTAATTTAAATTTATTTTTTAAATCTCTCTCCACATTTCGCCTCACTACATTCCAAGTTTTTGAAAGACCCATCAACTTTTTAGCACCCCTTATAATCTCTGCTGCAACTTTTCTAGTTTTATTTGTACCTTCAAAAATTACCTCATCAACATAACCTTTTCTAGCTTTAAAAAATTCTCTCCTCTCTCTAATTGGTCTTAAAAATTTATTTAAAACCTCAAAAAGCCTTTCTTTAACTTCAACATCGCCAATCATTCCCTTTTTATATCTGGTCTTAAGCTCACAAAGTTCATCAACATTTTCATTAAAAAGGTCATGATATACAAAAACAGGATTACCTTCAACTTCTCCTGGTATATTTGCTCTCACTCTTTTTGGATCTGTAAACATAGCCATAACCTTTTTACGCAATACTTTCTCATCATCACTTAAAAATATTGCATTACCAAGACTCTTACTCATCTTATTCTTACCATAAATCCCCACAAGAGCCTCAGAATGTGTAAAAAGAGGCTCAGGGATTGGGAAAAAGTTTTCTCCATAAAGATTATTAAACTTTCTAGCAAGCTCTCTTACAAACTCAATATGCGCCTCATTATCACGCCCAACTGGCACCAAATTAGCCTTTGTCATCAAAATATCTGCACTCATAAGGACAGGATATCCCAAAAGTCCATAAGAAACTTCTGTCAATCCAGCAGCAATGCTCATATCCTTTATGCTAGGAATTCTTTGCAAGCGACTAACTGTCACAATCATGGAAAATATTAAACTCAACTCTAAAAGCTCAGGTATAGCTGATTGTAAATATATGTTAGCTTTTTCAGGATTAATTCCACAAGCAAGATAATCTATAACCATTTCTCTCACATTGAAAGATATCTCATTAATGCTATTTAAATCTGGTCGTGTAGTTAGAGTATGCAAATCCGCTATAATAATATAAGTTTCATATTCTTCCTGGTACTTCAATCTGCTAACAATAGAGCCAATATAATGTCCCAAATGAAGAGCACCGGTGGGCCTATCCCCTGTAAGCATAACTTTTTTCTGCAAGCTCAACTCTCCTTATTACTTAAATTATCATCAATATCGCTTAAGATCTTTGAACCACTTAAGAATATAGAAAAAGGTTTTAAATAAACTATATTGTCAACTATTACCTTTATAATCACAGTAAAAGGATATGCTATTAAAAGTCCTACAATACCCCAAAGCCAACCCCAAAAGAACAAAAAACAAAGCAATAAAAAAGGTGAAATATCGAGCCTATGCCCTTGCATTTTTGGCTCAAGAATATTTCCAATCAACATCTGAACAGAAGTATTATACAAAAATATATAAAGCACCACATTTAAATTCGGATAGAATTGAATTAAAGCAGCTATCAATATAAAAAAAACGGCTAAAATTGACCCTATACTTGGAATAAAATTAAAAACAAATGTAAGAACTGCCCATACAAGAGGAAAATCTTGTCCAAAAAGGGTCAACCCTGTAAATACTAGCAATCCTGTTAAACAACTAACAAAAACCTTTATCCCTAAATATTTACCAATCTGGCTATTTATTGTATCTAAAGCATCAATAAACCTACTCGCAGTGGGTTGACCAAAAGCATTTTGAACCTTTATTCCAAAAATATGTATCTCTGAAAGTAAAAAATACAACAACAAAAATAAGACCACTAAACTACTTGCAAATCCAATAATCTCATTAGATATATGGGTTAAAAAAGGATAAAGATACTTAGAAAAATCTATATCGCTAAGAATAGCACTATCTATCTTATATCTATCAAGAATATCCCTAATAATAAAAATTAACTGATGTTGATAATAAGGTAACTGTTTAATTAAAACAGTAATACTGTAGTAAACAAAATTAAAAACTAAGTAAGAAAATGAAAAGAGAAAAAAGAAAATTACAAGAACTATTAAAACTCTTGGGATTTTTAATCTTTTTAAAAAAGTATAAATGGGATCCACCAAAAATCCAAGAACCACCGCAATAGCTAAAGGTTTAAATACCGTTTGTGCTATCTTTAGAGTTCCGATTAATATTGTAACCAAAACTATAACATAAAAAATAGACTGAATTTTGGCAAACTTCAACTTATCAGTTGATTCTAAATCTAAAGCCATCTTGCTTCCCCCTTTAACATTTTAACCGTTCCCGAAAACCACTGTAGAATAGATTAAAAATCTTTTTAAATATTTACAATGAATTTATATATTTAAATGAATTTTTTCCATTACCCAATTATACAACTTAGTTCCTTTACTATAATTAGCTTCAGCCAAATCACCTACTCTTCTCTCTTTAACCAATTTTTTAGCATTCTCATCATTCCCATAATAAACCGTTAACGTATTTTTATAATGATTCAGACTATTATTTAAAATCTCAAAAGCCGGAATATCATTAAACCCATCTGCGATATAAAACATATTTTCAAAGGGGATCTTCCTTCTACTTTTTGGAACTCTTCTATTAATTTTATCATAAGACCCTTTATTTAGTTCAAAAATTACCCGAGTTTTTATTGTATGATCTACAAAATAACATACGCTACTTAAAACACCATTGTCTGAAAATTTATTGTCTGAACTTTCATAAAAAGGCATAAGGTATGCATCAATAAATTCACAAGCCCACACCTTAGTAATATAAGGGGCAACTATACTTCCTAAAATCATCTGCCTAAAACCACTTGAAACAATATAAATATTTATTGAGGTACCTGTTTCTTTCAAACTCCGATTTATTTCACTGATTTCTTTAAATAATTCAACTACACCATCAAAAAATTTTAATTTTGAACCCAACTTAAATAACATTCTATTATTTAAACCTTTGAAAATATCTTCTTTGACGTATGTTAGAAAATGCGATAAATATATCATCTCATTAGCAATAATATTGTAATGATTATTGTTATAAGTAATCGATAAATTTTCAACTTCCTTCCAAAACAGGTAAGCATCAACATTATACTCATCAAAAAGCACCTGTTGCATGTTGCCATAAATTAAAGTGTTATCAAAATCAAATATTAAAGCTATAATTTTTTCTTTTTTACTCATAAATAAAAAATTAATTTAAATTAATTTTAAAGTTACATTAAAACATATATAATTACGAATATACTCAATATATTTTGTATAGTAAATCACATTATATAAAATATATTGCATAGATAATGTTTATGATAGAATTAACTAATATAGGCCAAATAAAAGATATCCTCTCTAGAGTGCTAGATCTAAGTTTGATCAGCATTTTAGTTTATTACATATATAAAAATGTAATAAACTCTTATTCCATAAATTTACTAAAAGGAATGATTATCATTACATCCATTGGGATTGTCTCTTATTATTTCAACCTATACACCATAAACTGGCTCTTAAACTACATAGCAAACATACTGCCAATTGCAATGCTTATACTTTTTAATCAAGAAATAAAAAAGATAATAATGCAGATTGGAAATTTTAACTTATCCTTCAAGCTTGCAAACAGGAAAGAAGATACTATTAAAGCTATTACTGAAATAATAAAAGCAGTTAAGCATTTATCAGAGAATAAATCTGGTAGCTTAATCTGCATTGAAAAAAAAATACAACTAGATCAAATCATAAATAAAGGAATAAAATTAGATGCCCTCATATCTAATGAAATTCTAATATCAATTTTTGATTATGAAACACCTCTACATGATGGAGCAGTCATAATTAGCAATAACAAGATCGTTTATGCTGGATCTTTCTTACCACTATCTAATATAGAGTCCATCAGTAAAACTTTTGGAACAAGACACAGAGCAGGTCTTGGAATTTCTGAAAACTCCGATGCAATAACAATAATAACCTCTGAGGAAACTGGTTCTATTTCACTCACAAGCGATGGAAAACTAGAGTATAATTTAAGCCTAAATGAAATTAGGAAAAAGCTAAATCTTGCACTAATAGAATAAATGATGAATGTATATAAAAAACTTAAAGACATCGTAAAATTATTATTTGAAGATTGGCAGAATAAAGCCATTTCTATTCTAATAGCTATTATTATGTTTGCAACATTTTACTTTAATAGCATAGAGTCGATTACAATAGAAAAAGAATTCAGTATCTTATTAGAAGATGAAATTACGCTAGCAAAAATTCCTGATTTTAATAAACTACTACTTACAGTTAAAATTAATAAGGAAAATTTAAAATATTTAGACCTTGACCGCATAGTATTATTGGTTGAAGCTAATAACATAAAAGAAGCTGGTGAATATGAGCTCCCCATAAAGATAAAGAATCTTAACCCCATACCCATTGTTGAATACGGGCTTTCAACAAACAAAATTTCACTAAATCTTGACAAAAAAATTTCAAAATTAGTTAAAGTTGAACCTAAATTTACACTCCTTGAAAAAGACGGAACTGGGGAATTTTTCATGGCTAAATATAATATTTCTCCTGAAAAAATAACAATACACGGGCCTAAGGAAATAATAGAGACAATTAACACCATTCAAACCAAAACAAAAGAATTTGACACTAGAACTATAGTTATCTCAGAACATCTTGAAGTAGTTTCTCCAGATCCACTCATAACGCTAGACAGAAAACATGTAATAGTTAACATCACGTTAAGCAAAAAATACATACAGACAACAATAAAAAATCCCAATTTAATTTTCAATAATCTAAAAAATGGCCTCGAAATAAAAGATCAGGAAAAAATCCTAAATCCAGAAAATGAAATGTTCATTAAGATAAGAAGCAGACTTTCAGAACAAATAATTAAAACACATATAGCTAATAAAAACATTAATTTCAACCTCGATTTAAGTCGAATTGAAACTCCTGGTATTTATAATGTTAAAACAGATATACTGCTTAAAAATAACATTCATGGCATAGAAGTGTATGAATATGAACCCAAAATGATAAGGATCGAGGTAATCCCAAATCAGTATTAAAATGATGAAATCAATAGGATGTGATATAATACAGGTTATAAGGCTTAATAGTTTTTTAACAGACAGAAAAAAACTAGAGAGATTCTTTACACAAAGAGAAATTGAAACTTTAAAAATGAAAGGAAAAGGTACACTAGAAAGTTTGGCTGGTAAGTTTGCAGCAAAAGAGTCATTAATCAAGGCTCTAGGTCCGCTGATGGACCATAAAATCAAATACTCCCTTAAAGATATTGAAATCGTAAAGTCTCAGAAGGGACATGCAATATTCCAGTTATATAATGATATTCAAATCTTAATAAATCAAATGGACTTAAAATTACATTTAACAATTTCACATGAAAGGGAGTACGCTATTGCATTTGTAATGGTAGAAAATTAATTTATGAAAAAGATATCATATTTTACAAAATACGAAATCGAATGTCCTTTATGTAGTTGTAAATTTAGGAAAGAAGATCTCTTAACAGGGAGCGGCAGATTAATATCTGGTCAGTTAAAAGTTGATTTAAAAAGAGAGTATGTAAAAAATGAAAAATATGGTGATATCTACCCTAGAGTATATTCAATCATAGTATGTCCTGACTGCTATCTAGCTGCTTTTCCCAATGAATTTAATGCAATATCATTTGCTAATAACAAAGTAAAACAACTTCTAATAAGCCGTGAGCAAAACCGCAAAGAAATAAAATCAATTTTTGAAGACGATTTAAACTTTAATAAACCAAGAAGTCTTAAAGAAGGAGCTGCCAGTTATATCCTTGCTATGATGTGCTATGAATACCTTGACAAAGCTCATAACCCGACCCTAAATAAAGCAAAATGTGCAATAAGGTCAGCTTGGATATTTGAAGATCTTCACAATGAAAACCCA
Organism: Candidatus Borreliella tachyglossi; assembly: GCF_003076595.1. NCBI lineage: Bacteria > Pseudomonadati > Spirochaetota > Spirochaetia > Spirochaetales > Borreliaceae > Borrelia > Candidatus Borrelia tachyglossi. The sequence goes on from NZ_CP025785.1 coordinate 10,313, forward strand.
AATCAAAACTATAATTATTTGCAAAAAATATTTTACTATAAAGCAGCATATCTTTACAAATTAACAATTGAAAAAGAGCAAGATAATTCAGAACCAATTACTGCTGAGGCAGTATTCGGCCCGGATACAGATAAAAATTATGGATATGACAGCGCTTTATATCTATCAGGCCTATTGGAATATTTTTACGGTAACAAGGAAAATAAAGAACACAGATACAATCAACTAATTGAAATAAAAACCATCCTTTCTAAAATAGCTGGCATGGGAAAATCATCAAAGGAAAAACCCTCAATACTTTTAGATAAAATCAAAGAAGTTTATTTTAACATTTCAAAAGAAATAAAAAACTTACATAAATGAAAAAAATACTTGCAGAGGTAGCATATGATGGTTCTCTATATCACGGCTTTCAAATTCAACCCCAAAAACCAACAATTCAAGGCGAAATTGAGAAGGCTTTAAAGAAAATAAGCAAAACAAAGATCAAAATTCACTCATCAGGCAGAACAGATAAAGGGGTTCATGCAAGAGGGCAAATAATATCTTTTTATATAGATATAAATATTGCACCTCAAAATCTAAAGATTGCAATAAATTCTCTCTTAAAGAGCGACATTAGAATAATAAAATTACAGTATATAGAAGATAGATTTCAACCTCGATTTAATGCCAAGAAGAGAAAATATAGCTACTACATACTCAACAACAAAAATTATTATCCTTGGGAAGAATATCAAGCCTATCATGTAAAGAAAAAATTAAATATCAACAGATTAAACGAAATGGCTCTAATGCTAATTGGAAAACATGATTTTACTACCTTTTCATGTATAAGAGATCAAACGAATTCAAAGTTGAAAGAAATTTATTTTGCTAGATTTAAGAAAAAAAATAAGTTTATCGTTTTTGAAATAATAGGCTCTTCATTTTTGTGGAAAATGGTAAGATCAATAGTAGGAACAATACTCGATATAGAGATAAAAGAAGAATCTATTTGTACTTTTAGCAAGATTTTAAACTCAAAAAACAGAAAATTTGCGAGAACAACCGCACCTGCAAAAGCTTTATTTCTAGATAAGGTTTATTATGAATAAAAACACACTACTTAAAAAATTAATACTCCTAAAAATGCTTGAAAATAATATATGGGGTAATATTTATGGCAATCAAGAAGAAGAGCTTGAGAAAATTAAACACAAAATAATAAAATATAGAAACATAAAAATTCTAAGTGAGGAAGAACAAAAAGATACAAAAGAAAAAAATACATTAATAAAATCAATAGAATATAACAGAAGCAAAAATGACGAAAAAGATCTATTAATAATATACATGGACAAAAAATATTCAAGTACTAGCGCATATGTAATAATAAAAAAATGGTGTCAAAGTATTAACGTACTGAATTACAAAATAATAGACAACTTTAACTCACTAAGCTTAGCGATTAATGATAAGCAACCTAAAGCAATTCTCTCTTGCGAAGAAGTGGAATTATTCTTAAATCAGAATTTAAGGATTCAAATTGTAAGAGGATTTGAACTGAGATTTAAAGAAATCCCAATAGTGTTTACATATCTTCCTATAAGTCAAGCAAAAAATCCAGCACTTAAGAAAGAAATCTGGCAAGACCTAAAAATAATAAAAGGTATAATAAAATATGGATGATTATTTAGAACAGACCTTTTATTATGAAATCGCTTTTAATATTCCTGTAAATAAGCTTTTTTTTTATAAATACAACTTAGAATTAAAAACAGGGATAAGAGTAATAACAAACTTTAATGGCAGAGAAACACTGGGGATCATAATCAAAAGACACCATAAGAACGAACCTATCGAAGACTTGACATTTGAAATAAAAGATATACTAAGAATCATTGATGAGAATGCATTAATAACGGAACATAACATTAATCTTGCAAGTTGGATTAGTAGAAAAACATTTTCTGGATTTGGAGAAGCTTTATTTTGTGGTCTACCTAAAATTTCAACTTCAAGCAAGAGCATAAAAAATCCAGAAGGTATTGCAAACCTGAATTCTGCAATACCCATTCAATTAAATGAAGAGCAAAATAATATTTATCACGAAATTATTACATCAAAAACACAAAACACATTTTACCTATTCGGCGTTCCTGGTTCTGGGAAAACAGAAATATTCATCAAATTATGCGAAAACTACTTAGAACAAGAAAAACAAATAATATTTTTAATTCCTGAAATTTCTTTAGGTTATCAAATAGTTAAAAGAATTAAATCGAATCTAAGCATAAACAAAGTTTACGAATATAATTCAAAAGTATCAAATTCGATGAAAATTTTAATCTGGAATAAAGTCAAGGACGGAGAGAATTTAATTATAGTTGGAATCAAGAGTGCATTAATGTTACCATTTAAGAATTTAGGACTAATAATAATGGATGAAGAGCATGAGCATACATATAAATCTGAAAACACTCCAAGATTTCACTCAAGGCACATAGGATTTTTTCTACAAAGTAATTTTAATGCCCGATTCGTAATGGGGAGTGCAACTCCATCGCTTGAAGCATATCTTGCCATGGAAACCAATCAGATAAAAAAGATGGTATTAAAAACCAAATTTTTCCAAAGAACATTTAAAGAACTTAAAATAATCGATATGAAAAAAGAACACCAACCAATATCCTCAGAACTGCTTTACAGCATACAAAAAAGCCTAATTGAGAAAAGACAAGCATTAATATTTATTAATAAAAGGGGGTACTCAAAAACCCTTGAGTGCAATACTTGTGGATATATAATTTGCTGCCCAAATTGTTCTTTTAATTTAACCTACCATAAAAGTGAAAATAAACTCATTTGCCATTACTGTAATCATAAAACAAACATAATAAACAATTGTCCTGATTGCAACTCAAAAGACATCACATATAAATCATATGGAATTCAATTTATTGAAAGGGAGTTAAAAAAATTCTTGCCGAATGCAAGAATTGCAAGAACGGATTCTGATCTTAATAAAAAAGAAATAATCAATTCAATAAATGACTTTGAGGATGGAAAATTAGATATCCTAATTGGAACACAAATTATTGCAAAAGGATTTAATTTTAAACAGATAAAAACACTTGGCATTATTAATGCAGATATTGGAATGGGTCTACCTGATTTTAGAAGTAGTGAAAGAATTTTTGCAATAATTTCACAAGTACTAGGAAGAGCCGCAAGATTTCAAAGCGATAACACAATTATTATCCAAACAAAAAGTCCAGATTATTATGCTATAAGATATGCCTATGAGGGCAACTATGAAGCATTTTACAAGCAAGAGATCAAAATCCGAAAAGAATTAAATTATCCTCCTTTTAAAAAAATAGTTAGAATAATAGTTAGGAGCCATAAAAAAGATGCTGCCAGACATAAATGCCTAGAATTTTTTGAAATATCTAAAGAATTATTAAACGAAGAAATTGAATATCTTGGCCCATCAAAAGCTCCTATGTCTAGGATATCTAAATACTATAGATATAACATAATATACCTATCAAAATCTTTCAACCTACTTGAAAAGCTAATACGAAACACAAAAGACAAAATAAAATCAACAAGAAATACTTATATAGAAATAGATTATTACCCAATTTCCCTAATTTAAAAGAAATCTGAACTATTCTTACCAAGAGCTCTTAAAAATGATGAAAGGACATAAAGAGCCTTATCATTATGTCCTCCCTCAGGTATAATAAGATCCGCATATTCCTTAGTAGGTTCAATAAATCTATAATACCCTGACCTAGTAGTATTTAAATATTGCTCAATAACTGATTCCAATGTGCGCCCCCTCTTAGACATATCTCGCTCAAGCCTCCTAATAAATCTAATATCATTGGGTGTATCAATATATATCTTTAAATCTATCAGATTACGCACTCTCTCTTCAACAAAAATCATAATCCCCTCAACAATAACAACAGGTGTTGGAAATACCTCTATAGTTTCAGACTTCCTTCTATGATTAATAAAATCATAAAGGGGCATATTAATTGGTTTATTTTCTTTTAATTGTTTCAACTGTTCATAAAACAAACTATTATCGAAGGCATCTGGATGATCAAAATTAACATCCAAAAACTCATATTCATAATCACCAACACTTTTATAATAGTTATCTTGAGATATGAGAACAAATTCGGGAATAACCTCACTAATCTTATTAACAACGGTAGTCTTTCCGCTTCCAGAACCACCAGCTATCCCAATAATCTTAATCATTAACCTCTTCTTTTAATTTAGGCATATTCTTTAAAGTTCCTGCAACAAATATATTTTTAAACCCTAATCCTCTTAAAATCTTTTCAGCCTCAAAAGATTTGTTAAAACTTCTGCCATAAATTACTATTGGAGTTTCAACGCTACCTAATTTATCTTTCTTAGCAAACAAACTATTAAAAGGAATATTCACTGCCTTTGAATAATGACCCCTATTATATTCTCTGGGAGATCTAATATCTAATATACTTGCACCATTTTTAATTTTCTCTAACAAAGCTATATTCGTCCTCTTCATCTTTAAGATAATAAAAACCCAAATATAAAAACCAAGAAAAATTATCAAGCACATAAATTTTATATAATTTACTGTCATAACTTTTATAAAACAATAATATCAAAAAAAAAGACATAATTTCAATCAAATCAAATTGTTTTTTTAATGAAATTAATATAGAATTCAGGTGAATTCGTAATTTTATATTAAAGAGTAAGTCATCAATAGTCATGAAAAAAAAACGGAATAAATGGAAAAGAATAAAGTATAAAATTAAATTTATTATATTAAGAATACTCAGAAAACAGCTGAAAAACATCTTTAAAGACCCCAAGTTAATAATGCTTAGTACATTGCAAATAACTATTGGATCTCTTTTGATGGCAGTATCTACAAATATTTTATATATACCACACGAGCTCTTAAGTGGCGGCATTTCTGGAATTGCGTTAATGCTTCATTATCTTTTAAACTTCAACCTAGGGTTCACAATATTCATACTCAATGTTCCATTATTCATCATTGGAATTAAATTTTTAAACATAACATTTGTAATGCAAAGTTGGATTGCAATGGGTTTATATTCCATTATGGTTAATTATTCGCAATTTTTACAAGGCAAAGTGCACATCAATGACATGATGCTTGTATCAATTTTAGCTGGACTCATTTCAGGTCTTGGTCTTGGTTTAGTCTTCAGAGCAAAAGGATCCTCGGGTGGCTCAGATATCATTTCCATGATAATTAAAGAAAAATATTCAATTAGTATTGGAACTACAAACTTCCTCATCAACCTTGCGATACTATTAATCGCAGCGGCCTTTTTCAATATTGAAATAGCTCTTTATACCTTAGTAGCTTCATTTGTAACAGCTATAATGACAGACAAGACAAGTGTGGGATTTGGCCATCAAAAAGCAATGCTTATTATCTCAGATAAGGGCAAAGAAATATCTTATTTGATTACCAATAAATTAAAAGTAGCAGCCACATTAATTGATGGAAAAGGTGCTTGGGCTGGAAATGATAAAACTATAGTTTTTGTAGTAATTCCAACAATGCGTATGGCGAGAATTAAATATATTTCCCAAAAGATTGATCCTAACTGCTTTATTGCAGTACTTAACACAAACGAAATAACTGGCGGTAAAAAAATTATTGAGTCTATTACAAATAAACAAGATATTGAAACTTAAAATTCATCTAAAATTGCAATAAAATCACTAACAAGCACACTTAGTTCTTTCTTGCAGTAAAATATCGATAAAAAGTCAATAAACCTCTGTGGAAAGTCTGAAACGAATTTTTTTGCATAGTCTTCCTGAATATTAATTTCAAGCTTGAAAGAATGAAGCATTAAAGATACCTCTCTAAATTCTTTATCCAATCTACTGTAAATACTATCTCCTAATATTGGATGATTTAAATGTTTCATATGAACTCTTAACTGATGCGTACGCCCAGTTTTAGGCTTGAGAGCTACCAAGGAATAGTTGCCCACCTTAGTTAATACTTTATATTCAGTTAATGCCTTTTTACCCCCATTATTATGTACGATAAACTTTTTTCTATCATTTTTATCTCTATCTATAAAAGTCTCAATAATACCAGAATGAATTTTTAAATTACCTTTAACAATTGCAAGATACACTTTCTTGACAACTCTTTCCTTAAACTGCTTAGACAAAAAATTTAAAGTCGTCAAATTCTTAGCACAAATTAATACGCCCGATGTTTCTTTATCTAGCCTATGAACAATGCCAGGTCTCATTTTATCCTCTTTAAAATTATCTTCTATACCTGAGACATGATGTAGAAGAAAATTTACAACAGTATTCTCAAAGTTAGACACACCAGGATGACTGACAATACCTTGAGGTTTATTTATGACAATAAGATTCATATCTTCATAAAGAATGCTAATAGGTAAATTTAAAGGACTTATAGATTCTAGTAAGTCAATCTCTTCATTAAATTCTATTAATATTCTATCGTTCACAAAAACAGGCTTTGACAACTTTACTGATACAAAAACACCGAAATTGTTTTTGAAGGCTTTTACCTCTCTTCTTTTAATTTGACTTCTAGTAAAAATACACAAATTTTCAGATAAATAAATATCTAATCTTTGAGCATCTTCCTTTACAATAAACTCTTTCTGTATTTTTTTCATTTACTGTAACAATAAATCAATCAAGGCAATCACTAAAGATATTGCTAATCCAGCTGATGCTGATATCATAAACTTTTTCAAAGTTTCATCCTTCGGAAACTTAAAACCACTTGAAAAAGGATATGGAAGATACTTTGAATCCATGTTATTCTGAAAATAATAAGATAAATCAAAAAAAAACAAACTCACAAATAAAGCTATAGGAAAAGTACCAACGCTAATTGCTGAAAACCTAAACGCTTTTTTTCCCCAATGAGATTCAATAGTCTTTTCTACATTTAAATTTTCATTTTCTTGAATATTTTTATAAAGAAAGTCATCATCTTTAGTTGCAAGTTTCGCAAAAACTGTATCTTCAAAATTAATATAATTTTCACTGAAAGAGATAAATTCTTTCAGTGAAAACTTTTGATTTAAATCTAGATACTCAAGTTCAAGTTTGGAATATACTAAAGATTTTGAATAAAGAATGCAAACATTAAAAAGCAAGAACAGCAATCTAATAATCATAAATACTTTAATTCTCTAATTCTAATTTCAGTGTTAAAGTTATCTCATCAACAAGCTCAGAGGGGCCAAAATATTGAATAGCTCCTGGAAAGCTATATAGATTTCCCTTTGCCCATTTTTCACGATTTTTAGCAAATTCATTAAAAGGAGAGCCATTCAAATCAACAAGGGCTTTCTTAATAACAGGCTTTGCAATACCATATCTTTCTTCCATATTCATCATCATAGTTAAAGGAATTCCGCCTGCAACCCATTCAGTAGCACTCCTATTTAAGTGCTTAATACTAGACATATAACCTGTTAAGCCATTTAAAACAAGCAAAGCAGCATTATATCCCAAGCTATAGCAGTAATCACTATCAAAATTTGAAGGAACGGCACTTCTGCCTTCATAGCCAAAAAAATGGTCAATAGGAATAAATTTCCCACTATACTCACCAAGTCTTCTCAACTTCTCTAGTTGAACATGAACCATTTCAATAAATAACTTTTCAGTAGGAACTCTTGATACATTAAAGTTACCATGAGGATCTCTTTCTAATACAGCATTCACAAGTTCAATTTGAATAAAGGAAGGTAAAGATAAATAAACTTCCCTCATATATCCATTAAGTTTAGAAATAAAAATTTCTCTTATTTCCTCAACATTTAACTCTTTAAATTCATTTTCATTGCTATCAAATATAATACCCAGCTCAATCATCAAAGATTTAACTTCGGGAACAAACTCAATAACACCTTCAGGAATTATAACTATACCAAAATCATGCCCTTCTAAAGAGCGATTCACCACAACAGAAGATATCTCACTTACAAGTTCTGACAAGGTCTTCTTCTTTGCTAAAACTTCCTCAGATATAATGCAAACATTAGGATGTGTCTTTAATGCACACTCAAGGGCAACATGAGATGCACTTCTCCCCATAAGCTTAACAAAATGCCAATACTTTCTAGTAGACATCCCATCACGACATAAATTGCCTATCAATTCGGCATAAGTCTTAGTAGCAGAATCAAATCCAAATGAAATCTGAATATGTTCATTTTTCAGGTCAGCATCAATTGTTTTTGGAACACCAATAACTTGAATATTGCAATCCTTTTTCTTGAAAAATTCTGCCAATAATGCTGCATTAGTATTTGAATCATCCCCACCAATAACAATAATAGCATTAAGATTATTCTTAAAAGCGACTGATAAAGCTTGCTCATACTGAGCGTCTGTTTCTATTTTAGTTCGCCCAGAAGATACAATATCAAAACCTCCAGTATTTCTGTAGGAATCTACTAAATCACTAGTAATCTCAATTTTTCTATCTTCCAATAAACCTAAAGGGCCTCCTTTGAATCCAAAAATCTTTGAACTTGAATTAACTTTTTTTATGCAATCAAAAATGCCAGCCACAACATTATGTCCACCAGGCGCAGGTCCACCCGAAAGGACTATTCCCGCATTTACAACCTTTGTAAAATCTATGCTTGAAGACTTTTGAGTAAAATTTACAATCGGAAGCCCATAAGTACTCTTAAAGATTGCTCTTAAAGCCTCTCTATCTTCAAGAGCTTCCGTTTTTTCACCAAAAACTACACTAATATCCTTAAAATCATTCTTCAAAATTTTAGGCAATTTTGGAACATATTTATATCTTTCTTTTTGAAAAAGCGAAATCATATACCTTCTCCTTTCAAGATTTATTCAAATTACTCTTAAATATTAAAATAATTAAGAATTAATATCTACATATAATTTAAAATTAAAGTAGGATCACCCTACGCAAAACCTTTGTATTTATCGCCAAATTATTAACTTGGATGAGCAGATTAAAATAAAATCTCCTGATCTCCATTTTGCTCACTATCCCAATTATTATGGTCATTTCTATTCATATTTAAATGTGAATACGCAAAGTCAGTAGCCTTGCGTCCTCTGCTAGTACGCTCAATTAGACCCTTTAAAATAAGATAAGGTTCATAAAAATCTTCAAGAGAATCAGCTGTCTCACCAACAGAAATCGCTAAAGTTTCAACACCAACAGGTCCACCCTTAAATTTCAATATTAAATTCTTTAAAATATTTCTATCCTGTTCATCAAGTCCCTCATTATCAATTTTTAACATTTCAAGCCCAGAACTCACAATATTCTCTGTAATCAAATTATAACCACCAACTTGAGCGTAGTCTCTCATCCGCCTTAAAATCCTATTTGCCACACGAGGAGTGCCTCTTGAACTTTTTGCAAGAAGCAAGGCAGCTTTAGCTTCCAATTGAACATTTAAAATAACAGAATTTCTTTTTATTATCTTTACAAGCTCATCTTCATTGTAAAGCTCAAATCTAGACGCAATTCCAAATCTTGCATAAAGTGGTGATGCCACCTTTCCTGGTTTCGTAGTAGCACCGATTAAAGTAAATTTAGGAATTGGAATTCTTACAGTTCTTGCAGCAGGACCCTGTCCGATTACCCAATCTATCTCATAATCTTCCATTGCCATATAAAGCATCTCTTCTATTACAGGCTTAAGTCTATGTATTTCATCAATAAATAAAACACTCTTATCATCAAGGGTTGTCAAGATACCAACAATATCCTTTGGCTTATCAAGAGCTGGAGCTGAAGTAATCTTAATTATAGCATTCATTTCAAAAGCAATAATACTAGCAAGAGTAGTCTTACCAAGACCTGGAGGACCACTTAAAAACACATGGTCAAGTGCCTCATTTCTCTCCTTAGATGCCGTTATAAAAATATTTAAGTTTTCCTTAATGTGGGGTTGTCCTGCAAAATCTTTAAGGGACTTTGGCCTAAGTTCGCCTTCATTTCTATCATAAAGAATATTCTTGTCAGAACTTAAAAAATTAGACCTCTCTTCTAAATCCATTAAGCCTCTCCTACTTTACTAAACACTCATCGTAATTATCCACCATTTAACTTGAAAGCCTTTTTAAGGTTTCTCTGAATAAAAATTGCTCTTGATCAATTTCTCTTAGCATTAAAAATTCATCAGTACCCAAAATTTCCCTAATTTTAGCTACAACAATCTTTCTATCAAAACCCATATTCACAATTGACTGTTCAAGATCTTTAAATTTTAATATATCTGCAGCCAGTTCATCGGGTTTCACAAGTTTTCCTCGAAGTTTTAAAAATATCTTACCAGCCGTTTTAGTTCCAATTCCCTTAACCCTAGAAACAAGCTTAACATCCTCTCTTTCAATTGCATCTCTAAATTCACTGTATTTGATGCCAGATAGTATTCTTAAAGCCGCTCTTGGTCCTATTCCATCAACAGTAATAAGTTCCTCAAAAATTTCTCTCTCGGATACATTTAAAAATCCAAAAAGTTTAATTTCATCCTCCCTCAGGTGAAGATAAGTTAATATTTCAGCATCTTCTAGTAAATTTAATGTTGCCATATAAAAAGAACTAACTAAAATCTCAAATTCAAAAGGAATCGCCGCAATGATAATACTGGATTCTCTTTTTTCTACAACTTTACCATAAATCTTATTGACCATATAAGTAAATTATATTATATCAATAATTGAAAATTCATCTTATTTTTATTTATTAATTGCTATATACTTAATAGATATTCAATTAATAAAGAGAGTCACAGTATGAAAAATAAGATTTTTATGGGTTATTTCGTGTTTATGTTGCCCCTATTAAGCTTCCCAACAAGTTTAGAGTCTAAAGTAAGCACCTTAAAAGTTCCAAATGGATTTCAAGTTGAAATCTTCATAGATAACATTGAAAAACCTCGAGGCCTTACTAGTGATCATAACGGAAACATTTTCATAGGATCTTCAAGTCATTTTGCCTATCTTGTAACAAAGGATAAAAATATTTACACTATTGCTTCAAACCTTACAAATCCAATAGGTATAGCTTACTTTGACAACAAGTTGTACATTTCATCAGTAGATAAGATTTATGTTGTTCAGGATGTCGCAAAAGAGATAGAAAATACTCTAAATATTAAGAAAGCCTATAAATGGAGGCTAGAAGAATTTGTTAGATTGCCAAATACAAGTTCAAAAAAACACACAGGTAAATACATAAAGGTAGACACTCAAAGTAAAAAATTAATAATCAACATCGGTTCTCCTGCCAATTCTAGGATCCCTGAGGAAGAGCATGAAGCTATATTATTAGGAGTTGACCTTGAGACTAAAGAAAAAATTGTAATGGCTTATGGTGTTAGAAATTCAGTAGGATTTGATTTTCATCCAAGTGATAACTTCCTATACTTTAGCGATAACGGACGAGATAATCTAGGTGATAATCTACCTCCAGATGAGATTAATGTAGTGGCTAAATATGGCGCACATTTTGGGTTTCCATACATGTTTGGCAAAAATGGAAAAGATCCTGCATTTTCAAGTAAAGCTCCCAAAAACATTGATTTTGTACCTCCTATTTATGAACTTCCTGCACATGTAGCACCTCTGGGAATACATTTCTACAAAGGAAATATATTCCCAGATGAATATAAAAACAAATTGTTTATTGCTGAACATGGATCATGGAATAGATCAATTCCTGTTGGATATAGAATAACAACCCTAGATATTAATCCAACCACAAAGGCTGCAACTAATTATAAGGTTTTTCTAGCTGGATTTCTAGATTCTAATGGTTCCAAAACCGGAAGACCCGTTGATATCATCACTTACTGGGATGGCTCAATTTTATTCTCAGATGACTTTGGAAACAACATTTACAGGATATACTATAAAAATTGATGGTTATTGCCATGACAAACGGCAAGTGCCAGCGCATCACTACTATGATCACTATTAAAATTGAAATCAGGTTTCATTCCAAGTAATTTACTAATCATATATTTTACTTGATGCTTTTCAAGTCTACCAAATCCAGAAATTGAGTTTTTAACCTGTGTTGGAGTATATTCATAAAAATTTATATTTTTTAAAGCAAGAGTTAAAATGATAGCTCCTCGTGCCTCAGCTACTCTTATCGCCGTTTTTTTATTTTTAGCAAAATAAATATCTTCAATGCTTGCAACATTAGGTCTGAACCTATCAATAACCATGCCAAGTTCATCAGAAATTAATTTGATTCTATCTTTTAAAGGCATAGAAGACCTGGTTATGACTGTTCCATCTTGAACATACATATGCCTACTATTTTCCTTATCCAAAACGCCCCAACCCACATTCGCAAGACCAGGATCAATCCCTAATATTCTCATATATTAACAATAGTTTAATAGGTAAATTAATCAATCTCATCAATAACTTCTAAATTATGAACAACTTCTTGTACATCATCAAAATCCTCCAATTTTTCAACCAAAGCAAGGATTTTGTCCATTCGATCTTTGCCTAAAGAAACTTTATTCTCAGGAATAAGAGCAATCTCTGCCATATCTTCCTCAAATTTACCTCTCAAAGCAGATAAGATAGTTTCAAAACTCTCAGCACTTGTTATTATCTCTATCTCAGACCCTTCACTAGAAATATCTTCTGCACCAGACTCTAAAGCAGCCTCAATTATATCATCTTCATGATACTTATCTAAGCTATAAGAAATCAACCCTTTCCTGTGAAACATATAAGATACAGAACCAGGAGCTCCAAGAGAACCTCCACCCTTAGTAAGAACGCTCCTTACATCACTTGCTGTTCTATTTTTATTATCAGTTAAACACTTAATTATTAGAGCTACCCCATGAGGAGCATAAGCCTCATAAGTCAACTCAAAATATTCATCACCTGCAGTATCACCAACGCCCTTTTTTATTGCCTTTTCAATGTTGTCTTTAGGCATATTAGATACTCTTGCTTTGGTCACAGCAAATCGCAATCTAGGATTAGATTCAATATCGCCCCCACCAATTTTAGCAGCAATGTTTATTTCTCTAATCAACTTAGTAAAAATTTTATTCCTCTTAGCATCAAGAGCACCTTTTTTCCTCTTGATGGTTGACCATTTACTATGACCAGACATTTAAACCTCCACCAACCTTTCTAACTTTTCCAAGACATCTCGTTTATTATGGGCAATTAAGTATGCCTTAATTGTGTTAAACATCAACATAAGAACTGTAACAGGTCCAATCCCACCTCGTACAGGAGTAATAAACTTAACATATCCCTTAATCGCTTCAAAGTCTGCATCTCCCACAAGAATATTGCTACCTTCAATTTCTACCTCAGAAATACCAATATCAACAATATAAGGATTTCCAGAAATCATGTTAGCATCTATTAATTTGGGCTTACCAACAGCAGAAATAATAATATCTGCCTGTCTCACATAAACATCTAAGTAAGTACTCTTACTATGGCAAGTGATTACAGTTGCATTATAAGGTTTACAAGAAAGCAAGATAGAAATAGGCCTCCCAACAAGAGGACTTCTCCCAATAACAACAACAGTCTTACCAGAGGTCTCTATACCCTTATCAAACAAAACCTTAAGTACAGCAAGAGCTGTACAAGGAACAAATCCTTCTCTATCACCTAAAACTAACTTGCCCAAATTAATAGCAGAAAGCCCATCTACATCCTTTGTATGTAATATTTTACTTAGAACCATATTAACATCTATTTTCTCGGCAAGAGGTAATTGAACAATAATTCCATCGGTAGTTTCATTCAAATTCTCAGATTCAATTAATTGTAAAATATTGTCTTGTCCTATATTCCCAGATAGCTTAATAACACAAAAATTAATACCAATCTCTTTCGATACTCGCTCTTTAACAGAGATATAAAGCTTGCTCGCAGGGTCATCATTTGCCAAAATCGCTTTTAAAGAAATCTTATTTATTAAGCCATGATGAGTTAAAAACTCTTTTAATAATAAGTAATATTTTGCAGCAAAAAGTTTGCCATCAAAAACATCGCTCAACTCAAACCCCCACTAACTTAAATCAAAGCATTATATATTATACTTATATTGTAAATATAAATAAAGATAAATTTACACAGAAATTAATTGTAATAAAACCTATTTTCAAATATAATAACTCTTAAATAACTAATTTTTGAAAAAATGGAGAATAATGAAAAAGAATTTTTCAATCACATTACTCTTACTGTTCTTGTTAAGTATAAATGTGGGGTCAATTGAAGCATATTCAATTGACCGGAATGGAAATTCCATTATTGGGGTGGATTTAAGCTTGGGAGTACCTCTTTTTTATAATGATTTATCACAAATATTTTCTTCAAACCTGTACCCTGGAGGAATTGGGGCACTTAAATATCAATATCACATCTTAAGTAGCTTATCTATAGGTGTTGAGCTTAGGTACTTATTTAACTTTGACATTAATCATTCATTTAACTTATTAAACCCAGATTCTGGCATAGGCAAAACACTTAGTATGGTACCTATCACGTTTTTAATAAACTATATCCTAGATATAGGAGAGCTTTTTCAGATACCCATATTTTCTAATATAGGATTTTCTTTAACCTCTTATGGAGATAAAAGTGATAGCATCTCAAATTTAAGAACTTTTGATGCAATGCCTGTAATTTCCATTGGTTCTGGGATTCTATGGAACTTCGACTACAAATGGGCTTTAGGAGTTACAACTTCATGGTGGACAATGCTTGAATTTGGGAATTTTCCCAAAATGGGTCATTTTTTTCTAGTATCGTTCGCAGTAATAGTAAATATAAATAAATTGTAGGTTAATATGGATAACAAAGGTTTGCAAAAATTCATGCTAATAATGCTAACATGGTTAGAGCTATCATGTTCAAGTGAATCTATTTTTTCTCAACTTAGTAAATTACAAAAAATAAATAGCGCTAATAATATTCTAGACAGTTCAAGTCCAAGTGGCATCTCATTAGTCAATGACACTCTATACATTGCAGCTATGCATTTATTTAAAAAAGAAAATGGAAATGTTGAAAGGGTAAATTTTAGCAATTCTTATGAATTTGTAATTGATCTTGTCAATTTATCAGGAACAACTCATCTATTAACTCAAAACAAAGATGGGAAATTAGAACTCTATACTCTTGAGGATCATGTTTGGAAATCTAAATTTATAAAGGATTTAAGTGCAATTAAATTTTTAAAATCTATAACCATAAGTGGTGTTCAATCTGCGTATATTCTAGCATCAAAAGAGGATGGGAATCAAATAATTTTAGATATAAATGGCAATGATCACACTCCTAGCGGCATAAATAATGATGATAGATTTTATCAAATCTCTAATGATAGCAATTTAATTACTGGAAGATCCTCAAAAATTTGGATATTAGGCGGGAGCTCTATAAGTGTCAACTCAAAAAATGAAATAATGCCAATAATAAATACAAATATCCGAGGGTCTAGAGAAACCCTAGTATTTACGGGAGGAGGATATGATACATCTGACAATAAATTCAGAATATATTCAAGCACAAATAATTACCAAGATTCAATATTCAATCGCGACGACATAGGAGATTTCATTGCATACTTTGCAAGAGAAGTTAATGGCACTATACTTATTGGTAGTAATAGTGGATTTGTAGAACTCGTTAAAGATAAGGATACATTTATCCTTCAACCACCCTCACAATCTGTATCTCCAGGCTCATATAATGGTTCAAAATTAAGCAAAACAAGACTTAATGACATAATACCTATATCAAATGACATAATTTATATACTCACCCAAGGAAAAGGATTATGGAAAATTGAGAATAAAAATCTAACTAAAGAATAGACGATGAAAATTCGTTGCAAAATTTGAATATCTAGCTTTGCTTGACTCCCAATTAAAATACTTTTTAACTTTTAGATCTAAATTACTATTAATTTTAGATCTAAAGTACAAATAACTTATATTATTGGTATTAAAAACCTGGCCCTCATCATTCATAACTTTAATTTCCAAATCTAATATATTCTTCACAAAGAATATATCCCTTGTAACTACAATACTATTCCTATCAACTAGCTCCAAAATAAAAGAATCAACATTATCTACAACCTTAAAAACAGAATTTTTTGATCTCTCTAAATTTAAATATTTATTTGAAACTAAAATAAGCTCCACATCTCTATCTAGCACAAAATTTTGTAAAAATTTTATTATCTTTAAATTACAAGAATCCGCATCAATAAAAATCTTATTTAACAATCTTATAATCCATTATCTTTAACATTAAGCAAGCCAAAATATAATCTTTCTTAACAGGGCCAAATACTCTAGAATCATTTAAAATTTTCAAATTTTCATTCAATAAGAAGAACTCATTTTTTTTTAAAGTAAAACATTTAATTACTTCATTAGAGTTAAAAAAATCATTTAATCTATAACCATCCTTAAAATTACCATTCAAATAAAAAGAATTAGTATCCCTTCTATACACCAAAACATCAAAACCCCTAACATAAACGACATCCCCCTGAGTAGCGACTATTTTTGAAATTTTATAATTTTTTATATTAAAAATTTTATTTAAAAGAAACAAATCTTTGAAAAAATTTAGGACAAAATTGATACTTAAGTTTAAATCTTCATAAAGTACAATATCATTCACCCTTAAAGACATAAAAAAAGATCTCATATACCTTGAAGTAAAAATTAAACTATTGTTTCTTTTTACTAAAGGCATCATCTCATCACCTTGAAAAGTAAAAACCTGTAAAACAAATTTTGTAAAAACATAATTTAATATTAAAAATAACAGAACAAAATTGAGAATATTTTTCTGTCTCTGCTTTCTTAAAAGTCTTTGTTCAAAAGTTAAATAAGCTGCCATATTTAAATAAAACCTATCCTAGAGAAAGGAAAATACAAGAACAACGTTCTACCAAGAATCTTATTTTTATCTATGACTCCAAAAAATCTACCATCATGAGAATTATCTCTATTATCCCCAATAGGCAATACATAACCATAAGGAACATATATCCCATAATCTCTCATTATTGCCTTTTCTATATAATAATCAACATATGGCATGAAAGCTGTCAAATAACGATACTCTAACCTTTCAACTTCAAATCTATCAACAATTCTGACATCAAAAAACGAAAAATCAGGAATATTTTCTAGACCCACATTTAATTGATTTAACGCAATAAACATAGCAAGATTAGTATAAACCTTATAATCCCCATCCTCTATAATTTTCTTAGTGTTAAAATCATATCCTAATGAAACTTTATAAGAATCTTCTTCTACAAAATTTTCCTCGCCTTCCTTCTTAACAAAAATCTTTCCATTTCGAAATCTTACAATCTTGCCATCTGCAAATAACGCTCTCTTTACAAGAAATCTCACACTAGGATTTCCATTTTCATCTCTATCAAGATCAATAAAGGATAAAGTCAACATATAAAGTATTCTCTGCAAAATATCAAAAAAAGGCCCCTTTGATCTATATTCTGGATTTTCAAAAATAACAATATCTGACTCACTTGGCTCTTTTATTCCATAAATTTTGCCCATTCCCGGCAAAAGTTCAGGCCCATAAGAAAATTTGTCCACAAATAAAAAGTCCCCAATTTTCAGGGTATCTTCCATCGATCCCGATGGAATCTTGTAAGCTTGTAAAAAATACTGATTAATACACAAAACAAAAATCGCAGCCGCTAAAAAATCAAATAAAAAGTTTAGTATAAAACCTTGTCTCTTAGCTTTCAACTTCCCAAAATACTTTTTTCTTTTCCTATAAGTTAAATATCTTTCAATAGACTCTACTAAAAAGTTCGCTAATTTATCTAATTTTCCTAAATACATAAATTTATCCTTAAATATCAATCATACATAAAATTAATAATTATTAAAATACCTACACCCACAAATCCTTCAACCACACATACCACCTCCTAAAATTAGTTCTAAATTCAATAAACCCAAACAGCTCATAACATCAATATTGGTTCTCTTTGCATTTTTCTATTAACCAAAATAACATAGAATGAAAAAAATGTTGAACTTACTTCAATATTTTCTTATAATTATGTATATAATGAAAGAAAATGATAATATTGACCTTAATGATGAGGCATTTAAAGTAAAATTAAAGCCAATCTTAGGAATAGTTCCAAAAGCTTATGTTTTATTTATAACAGCTATTCTAATTTCATCGCTACTATTTATTTTTATTATAAACCCTAAACTAAAAAACCCTGGAGCTTATTTAAAAATAAGAACTAACATTAATAATGCACATGTTTACTTAGATGAAAAATACATTGGAGTTACTCCATTAGATACATACGCGCATGCTACCAAAGGAACCTTAAGGATTCAAAGGCTTGGATTTGAGTCTTATGAAGAAACAATTGAGATACAAAATAGATTTTTTACAAGCTATAAATTTAATATTAATTTAAACTTAAGAGATCCTGATAAAATTATCGCTCAAAGACAAAAAGAACTCTCAGTTATGACAAGGATTAAAAATGTTAACGACAACATAAAGCTAATTCCTATATTTTCATTAATTTCAAACGATTTAAAAGACAGTAAAGAACATATAAAAAAATTTTTTAAAGATTCTATTCCATATCTAAATTCAAATGAAATGTTTAAAGATTTTTTAATTGCATATAAAAATGTCTACTTAATAGACACTTTTAACGATAAAGAAACATGGGAATCTTTACAACAAAACTTTAATCTAGAAAACAGAGCAATCATTTGGTTTGTTAAAAACTTAGGCAAAGAAGAACAAAAACAATTATCTAATGAAACATGGTTTACAACAATAATAGAAAAATTAAAAAATGAAAATAAAATAGTAACATTTAAAAATAAAATCATAAATTTGAATTTAGCGAACTTTAAAAAGGTAGCATCAAATAATATCGAAAGTATCCAAAACTATAAATTACACTCACAAGATCTTACACTCAAGACTACATATAAACTAAAAGAGTTTTTAATACAGAACAAGAACATTAGTAAAGCCGAATATCAGGAATTCTTAAATGAAAACCCAAAGTGGACAATATACAATAGAGATAATCTAATAAAAGAAGAACTTGTAGATGAAAATTATCTTAAAGGCTTTAAACAAATGCCTGCAAATGAAGATATCACTGATATATCTTACCATGCAGCGTTAGAATATGCTAAATGGTATTCTTTAAAACTACCAAAAGGATTTAAAGCAAGACTTCCGATATCTCAAGAATGGGAATTGTATCAAAAAGAAGAATCAAACTCGGTAAGCAACTTAACTATTAATGAAATATCCAAAAAAGTTGGGTTTTGGAATCTAATGCAAAATTCAACCTTTAATGACATCCTATTATCTAGAAAGGACAACAGTATATATTCTCAAAATTCAAACTTCAACTCGCTAATTACCGAAATTAGAACATATAACCATAATAACAACACACTACTTAAGCCTTCAACAAAAGCTTCATTCTTAAAACACTGGAGTGCACCAAACATTGGGTTTAGACTAGTTGTTGAACAGGAATAGATGTGAACTCACTATTACTTGAAAACAAAAAAGCAAGATTTAATTACTTTATTGAAGATAAAATAAGCTGTGGAATTGTTTTAAAAGGAACTGAAGTTAAATCTGTTAAGCTAAAAAAAATTTCATTTAATGATAGTTTTGCTACTATTAAAAAGGACGAAATATGGCTTGAAAATTTACATATAGCAAAGTATAAAGAAGGCAATATTTTTAATCACGAAGAAATAAGACAGAGAAAACTTCTCATAACAAAAAAAGAAATACAAAGATTAAAAAAATTTAAAGAAAAAGAAGGTTACACATTGGTTCCTATTTCAATTTACTTGAAAAACTCACTAATAAAAGTAGAACTTGGAATATGCAAAGGTAAAAAATTATATGATAAAAGAGAAGTCTTAAAACAGAAAAGCATAAAAAAAGATTTAAGTCGTGAACTCAAACAGTATAAATAAGCTGTATCTAATAATACACTGTAGGCTAATGAGCGACAAAATTTACAATCTGTTAAAATCTAAAAAATAAAATTTTTGCAATCAATAAGTCTTAGTAAAAGAAATCCCAAATCCAGGCCTTACACCTTCATTCATATTAACATTAAAGGTAGGTTGAAATCCTCCAAAAGCAATTCCTAAAGTTTGCTTAAGTCTCTTATTATAATTAGCTGCATGCGTAAAGGGCAAAATAATTTCAACGACTCTTGTTACAGCAAGAGTCAACCCCCCCAACGTAATTAAAGAAATAGCAAGCACTGGCAACTCCATATCATTCTTGGTTTTAAATTCAGAAATACCGCCAACAGAAGAAATACCATAAGCCAACAAACCAATACCAGCAGCATCAAATCCCAAAACAAGTAACCCACCAATAATATCCCCCTGAGCTAAAGATCCTATTCCAAATCCCAAAATAAGATTCAATAAAAAAGGAATTAAAGGCTCTTTCTTAGAAGCTTCATAAACTAATAACTTCTCCACCGTATTGCTACTGTCTCTTGTATCATGACTCTGAGCAAAACTAGTAAAGGCACAGAAAAAAATCAAAGCCAAAATTAACACACTCTTCATAAAACACCCTCATTATAAAATTGTTCAATAATCTAATTATAGCAAAAATTATTAAAAATCCCTATTTAAATTTAACCTTTTTAAGTTTACTATTTGAAATTCTTTTACCAATAGATACTCTTGACTTGATCATGAAATCATCAATATTAACTAATTTAATAATATCTTTACTAGTGAAGAATTCAACAAATTCTGGATTTAAAGCAAAATCTACAAATTCATCTCCATCATTCAAAAATTCATAAACCTTATCTGTAATAAACTTATCTATCTTAAATCTCTTAACATAATAAAAATTTTCAGACTTATTAAGGTAAATTATGGAAAATACCTGCTCTTTTGAATTATTTATATCATAAACTAAAACACCTATATTGTTCTTATCGATGAAGGTTTTATCCTCAATATTTTTTAAAATATAACAATTTTTTTTAAAAATAAGTATTTTATCATAATAGCTAGCATTACCAATAAATTCACCGTCAATAAGACTAGTTCCCACAAAACCTGCCTTTAAATTCAAATAAACCTTCATATTCTTAGTAGCTATTTCTCGAACATTCTTTGACTTAATAAGAGATATTTCTGTCTTTCTATTATAAACTTTAGAATATTTTGAAAGAAGTATATCAATAAAATTTATTGAATACCCCCTAATTGCGCCAATATTACTCTCTACGCTTTTTAATTCTTTATTGAGGATTCTAATGTCCTTATTATTCTTATCAATATCAAAAATACTTATCTTCCTAATAGGAATTTTAAGTAAACTCTCAATATCATCCAAAACAACCTCTCTAGAAAAACTATCTCCATACTTTAAAATTTTACCCAATATAATACTAGCAATATCAGATTCTTTAGAAATAGTCTCAAGGATCTTATAAATTCTCTTTTCAATAAATATTTGTTCTAAAGTTTTATAAAATATTTTTTCAAGTATTTTATTTCTTTGCAGCTCAAGCTCCATTTTCAAAATTTTTTGCAAATGCTCTGCGTGAAACTTGATAATATCTGTAATAGTATAAATAACAGGATATCTATCACTCAGTAAAAGCAAATTAGCAGAGATAGATACTTGACAATTTGTATAATGATATAACTTTTCAATAACTTGGCTTGCATAAACCCCTCTAGGAAGAGTTAACTCAATTTCCACATTCTCAGTAGTAAAATCGTTAATACTTGACACTTTAATATAATTTTTCCGAATAGCTTTTTCAATTGAAGATATTAAACTCTCAGTAGTCTCTCCAAATGGCAACTCTTTTATTAAAATGGCCTTATTATCATCTGTAGCCTCAATTTTTGCACGAACCAATACTTTTCCATTCCCATCCGAATACTCATTAACATCAACTATCCCACCCGTTGGAAAATCAGGATAAAGCTCATAGGGCTCACCCAGTAACTCGCTCCTTACAGCATTCAAAATTTCATTAAAGTTATGTGGAAGAATTTTTGCAGCCATACCAACAGCAATCCCCTCACTCCCCTGAATAAGTACTACAGGAATCTTTGCAGGAAAAATCAAAGGTTCATCATTACGACCATCATAAGAAGGTTCATAAGCTGTTATTTCCTTACTATAAAGTACATCAAATGCTAGTGGAGTCAATCGACACTCAATATAACGAGATGCAGAAGCAGGGTCACCTGTTAAAAGATTACCAAAATTCCCTTGTTTCTCAATAAATAAATCCTTATTTGCCATATTAACAAGTGCTTCATAGATTGAAGTATCTCCATGAGGATGATACTTCATCGTATTCCCAACAACATTTGCCACCTTATGAAAATTACTATCATGCATCTCAAAAAGAGAATGTATAATTCGTCTTTGCACAGGCTTAAATCCATCAATAACACTAGCAATAGCACGATCCTTAATGACATAAGATGAGTATTGCAAGAAATTATCTTTAAGTAATGTTCTAATATCCATTAAACTAAATTCTCCATAATAAAGTTACGTCTTTCAGGAGTATTTTGTCCCATATAAAATCCTAATTTTTCTTTTATTTCCTTCATATTGAAAAGATCTACCTTTGTAAGTTTAATATTAGAAATATCAATAAAACTCCTAAACTCACTTGGAGAGATTTCTCCAAGTCCCTTAAATCTTGTAACCTCAGGATTTTTAAGTTCACGAATAGCCCTTTGCTTCTCTTCCTCAGAATAACAGTAAACAGTAGATTTTCTATTCCTTACCCTAAAGAGTGGAGTTTCTAGAATATACATATGTCCATTTAAAACCAAATCTTCAAAATAAGTTAAGAAAAATGTTAAAAGTAAATTTCTAATATGAAAACCATCAAAATCTGCATCTGTAGCAATCACCACCTTATTGTATCTCAAATTTTCAATAGATTCCTCAATTCCAAGGGCCACCATCATATTATAAAGTTCCTCATTTTTATATATTTCAGACTTATTCTTTTCAAACATGTTTTGAGGCTTGCCACGCAGAGAAAATATAGCCTGTGTATATACATCTCTACAAGACACCATTGAGCCTGTTGCAGAATCTCCTTCTGTTAAAAATATCATAGTCTCCTCAGACTGAACATTCTTCTCATTAAAGTGAAACTTACAATCCTTAAGCTTAGGAATTTTAAAAGATATTTTCTTTGCTCTCTCCTTTGCCTCTTTTCGTACGCTACTTAATTCTTTTCGCAAACGCTCATTATCAACAACTTTGCTTTCAATTACCTTTGCAAGCGTTTTATCTTTATAAAGAATCTCTGAAATTATTCTTTGAACTTCCTTAGCAATATTACTTCTAGTCTCAATATTGCCAAGTTTATTCTTAGTTTGACTCTCAAATATTGGGTCTTTTATCTTAACTGAAAGAGTAGCTACAAGTCCTTCTCTAATATCAGTAGATGAATATGTTTTCTTAAGAAAATCATTAATAGCTCTAGCAAAACCCTCTCTGAATCCCGTCTGGTGTGTACCCCCATCACTAGTATATTGTCCATTTACAAATGAAAAATATGTCTCGCCATAATTGTTCGTATGAGAAAATGCAAATTCTAAAGTTTTACTAGAATAATAAATAAAATCATAAAGCAAATCTTCATCTTTAATCTCAGAGTTTATAAAATCTAAAAGCCCATTTTTAGACTCAAAAATTTGATCATTATAATTGATTGTCAAACCCTTATTTAAGCAAGCATAATGAAAAAATCTTCTTCTTAAAAAATCCTCGCTGTACTTATATCTGCCAAAAATCTCTACATCAGCTAAAAATTCAATATAAGTCCCATCCTGCTCATCAGATTGTCCCTCTGCAGTCTTCATCAAATTTCCTTTCGAGAAGAGTGCCTCAAAAAATTTGCCATCCCTTATAGACCTCACCAAAAATCTTGAGCTTAAAGCGTTAACAGCTTTAGTCCCAACCCCATTAAGCCCTACAGAAAATTGAAAAACATCATCATTATACTTAGCGCCAGTATTAATAACAGAAACACTCTCTACAATCTTTCCAAGAGGGATACCTCGACCATAATCTCTAACACCAATAATATTATTTTCTTTTCTGATAAAGATTTCCTTACCATACCCCATAATAAATTCATCAATTGAATTATCAATTATCTCTTTAATTAAAATATAAATACCATCATCAATATTAGAACCATCTCCTAATCTCCCAATATACATCCCAGATCGCAACCTAATATGCTCAAGGGAAGACAAGGTGATGATTTTACTCTCATCATAATTATTTGTCTTCATTTAAATTTCCATCAACATTATATTGAATTTGCATTTTCTCTAATTTTTTAACTATTATATCTCTAACAATAACAGGAAGATTTTCTTTCTCATCATTCTTTAACTCAGAAACATCTATTAAAGAATGAACATGAATATATATCGATAATCCTGAGTTTAATATAAAATGCTTAACAAAAAATTTATGTGTATTAAGCAGAGTAACAGGCCTAATTGGAACATTTGTCCTTAAAGCTAAATTCATAGCACCAACCTTAAAATTCCTTGTCTCTCCTCCTCGATTCCTAGTCCCTTCAGGAAAAATTCCAATAGCTTTCCCCTCTTTAATAACTTCCATCGCCTTTCTTTGAGCAATAGCAGAAGATTTTATACTACTCCTATTTACAAAAATAGTACCCAATGAAATTAATACAAAATTAACAAAAGGAATTCTAAAAAGTGATCTCTTAGCAATTACTACAAAAGGTTGCATAAATACATAAACTAGCAAAAGTGGATCCATTGCAGCAACATGATTAGCCACAATGACTACACTGCCCTTACGACATACATCATTATCTCGTGTAACAACAACCTTAATCCCAGCAAACCACAAGCTAGTCTTAATACCAAATCTAACCAACACAAAACTAAATCTTATAAAATAACTTTCAAATTTAAAAATGTTAAAGATTAAAAAAACCGGAAACAAAATAGTAAAGATCAAAAAGAAAAAAGAAACATTAATATAGGCAACAACACTTCTTAATACTTTCATAAAATCTACCCTAATTTCTCTAACCTCTCAAGCTTTAATTTCTGACCTTTAACTAAACTTACCTCATCTTTTAAAATTTTAATAGGATTAAGAATAATTGTAGAAAACTTTTGCTTCTGTACTATTCTTTCGCTATATTCAATAATAAAGGCCTCACTTATCTTACTCTCGTCTATACTAATCTCATATTCAAGAATTAAATTATTATTTAAACTAAAAACATTGAAAATTCCATAATAAATATTATCTTCAACAATATAAGTAAGATTAGGATAAGAAAAATCATAAACGATATCTTTATACACATAATTACCATTTGGAATAAAAAGAAATACTTTATTATCCTCAACTAAAATAGAATCATCAAATCTCTTAAAAACACCTGAGAATCCATACTGATCATACGCATTTGTTCCAGTATCAATTTTTACTTCAATATTATCATTATCTATAATTTTGATCCAAAAATTATAGACTATCAAATCTGAAAAAATAGATTTGGTACTAATATTAAGAGTATTATAAGCGGGCTTTGAGATATATTCAATGTTAGCAATTTCTTGAGCATTTTTCTTAAAAATACTAATTTCATTAAAATATCTGTCAAATGATAAAAATAAAACATCGTCAAGATTTGATTTGCCCAAGCTTCGATGTGAACTACTATCATACCAAACACCGTATAAAAATTTATAAACTTCATCCTTGGTCAAGTTCTTTAAAGTTTTATACACATTGTTATCCATTCGCCTAACTTTCTCACTAGCAGATAAAGGATAGTACTTCTTTTGCAATTGAGAATATTCATATCTTTCCATTCTACTCACCATTAAATCTTCTCCCTGCTTTTCATACTTTTCCAAAGAAATAGAATAACTTTCTCTTGACTTTTTATTATCATAATCGGAAGACCTGTCATACTTATTGATAATAATACTTCCATTCACTTTATCAAAAAAAATAGGTCTATATGATGAAACATCATTAGCGACTGCTTTTTGAAAAACATACAAAACAGACTCTTCTTTCAGAAATCCTTGCACAACTATATCGAAATCATAATCACCAGTAATATCTTCAAGATACATATTGTAAGAATTTGTAGAATCAATATCTACTTGCGTTTTAAAAAGAACTAGAGCCTCATGAGTCTTTGGATTAAAACCGATAATAAATAGATAAGTTTTAAGATCTGCAAAGTCCTGTGCCAAAACCACTTGCTCAAAATAAACATCTAAATTTAAATTTTCCTGCTGAACTGAGAGAATATTGTAGCCCTTAAGGTCAATAAAAGCAGCAAAATCATCTTTTCCATTACTTCCTCCCAATATATCTACACCAGAATAATGTACCTCACTAGATTTTTTTATCTCTTTGTTAAATACAATAAAATCTCTCTTGTCTTTATTACAAGACAATAAAACAAAAAAAAGAGATATAATCAATGTTTTCAAACACATACCATATGATTTTCATAAAAAAATTAATCTATATTAATATCCTACTTGCCCGCATTTAAACTAAAATCCTGTAAAGCAAAAAATGCCTCATTAAAATTATCCTTAAAATCATTTTGCCTTAGGATAGAATCTACCACCAACTTATGATTTGCCTGATATAGACTATCAATAATGTCATCTTCTTTAATCAAATCATCAATATTAGCAACAGCAGAGTTACCACCCGAACTTAAAGAGAATATATAAACTTTACGATCCGCCAAAAAAGGCTTAGACCAATGACTCTCTTTTAAATCAAAAATAACATCATAAAAATCTTTACTATTGCTAAAAGCTGATAGTTCCCTTAAAGTACTAGGATAAATACTCATATTATAAGCAAGATTAACAATATCTTCTTTTAATGTCAACTTATGCTTTTTAAGAGTTCTCCCCAATCCATCAGAATTAATTTCAAGCAAAATATCACTAAACTTATTTTCAAGAAAAGTTTCAATAATACTTGGTTCGTAAGTTTCTATATATCTTTTAACGGAACTAATATCATGTTCTGAATTTTTATCAAAACCATAAACATTGCTTAACACCTTGTATATCTCATATTCATTGCCATTTTTAGACTTAATAGGTCTGGAAAATTCATTCATCCCTAAAGAAAAAATCATACCAAGATCATCTTTCTTTTCAAACACAAGGTCTAAATCAAAATAGTATCTCCTAGAAGAAGAAATACCTTTAAAATTAGCAATATCTTCAGAATAAAATTTAGCAAGTTCTTCAAAAGGAGTGTTATTAACTAATTTTTCATAAGCATCATTAGCATCTCCTAAATTTTTGAAACGAATAGATGTAATATCTAAACTTTTAAATAGTCTCGGGTTCCTCTCAGCATAAAAGATTATCTCATCTTGCGGGAAATCCTGATATGAAAGCGAAACATAGGAAATATTCCTTCTAACTTCACTCATAGTCTTAATAGCATGAGTAAGAGAATCTGCTAATATCAAGTTACTGTTTAGTAAAATCTGCATGTTAGAAGAGAGTAAATTTTCTACTGTTTCATTATGAATTTTAAACTTTTGATAATCAGAAACCTTCTTGTATCTCTTAGGACTAAAATTACCACTAGAGTCTAAGTATACAGGAGAATTCAGTAACCTTTTGTTTAGTATGTCTTTTGAAACATATAAGCCATTAGCTTTTGCTAAATCAAGCAAAGCAATATCTTCAATATGCTTAGTAAAAGCCAAACTCCAAATACTATATTCTACACTAAGATTCTTTTCTTTTGTAAATCCAGAATAAAGATTTGAATAGTAATTAACATACCGAGCAAACTTACTATCCTTTTCATAATAAATTGGTTTCCCCCTATAAGATCCAAACTTTAACCCAGATAAATCATCACGATCAAACAAACCTGGCATTAAAGGTGCAATAATAAACCCAAACACAATTAATATAAGCGCTAAAAGACCCCATATTCCAACTTTTCTATCATTAAAATCAACTTTAAATGATTCTTGTTTTGCTTGCTTTACTCTCTTCTGCATAAATCCAACCTTCAATAGTATAAGTAAAATAACATTTTATTTATTAAAATAGCATAATTAATATAATATTTCAATTTCAATATATTGAAATATTTCTATTAAGAACTAGCATTTCATTATAAGCAAATAATAAAATGCTTTTTGGTTTAATGTTACCTAACAGTTCAACAATGCAGAAGGTTATAGGGAAATAATATTAAAAAATGTATGAATACTGAATTTAATATTTCTATTAATCGAGAAGAGCTTAATAGAATCATAAAAATAGTTTATAATAATTTCGGTATTAATCTTAGCGAGAAAAAAAAACTGTTAATTGAAAGTCGATTATCATCAACAATTAAAGCAAAAAATTTTAGTAATTTCACAGAATATATTAATTACTTAGAAAACAATTCAAGTCAAATCCCTCTAATAGAATTAGTGGACAAAATATCGACAAATCACACTTATTTTTTTAGAGAACCCAATCATTTTGAATTCCTTGAGAAAAAATTTTTACCTAAAATACTGAGTCAAATGTCGAAATTGGAAGCAGGAGAAATTCGCATATGGTCAGCTGGATGTTCAAGTGGAGAAGAACCTTATACAATTGCAATGATATTAAATGAATATATAACCAATAGCAAAATTTACTTAAACACAAAAATCTTAGCAACAGATATTTCAATTACAGTTCTAAACGAAGCTAGTCAAGGAATTTATCCAGGGGATCGCGTAAAGACTTTGCCGAAGCATTTAAAAATCAAATATTTAAATCCACTTAAAAGTGATAAATTCGAAGTCAAAGATATCCTCAAGAAAATGGTTCAATTTAAAAAATTAAATCTAATGGATGAATATTTTCCATTCAAGAAAAAATTTGATTTAATCTTTTGTAGAAATGTAATGATTTATTTTGATGAAGATACTCGAAATAAACTTGCGGAAAAATTTAACAAATATTTAAAAGATGATTCCTATTTATTTATCGGGCATTCAGAAACAATTAGAGGCAGTAAAAACTTTGAGTATGTTATGCCCGCAACATACAAAAAATCAATCTGATGAAAAGGTAATCATTTATCTTGTAACATCCTCCTATTTAAATAAATAAGTTCTTCAATAAGATTTTTCTCACTCAATAACCCCATGATACAGTTTTGAATATTAAATATGACCAATGACAAATACATATTTTGTGCAAACTTACTATCACTCATAAATTTTGCCTGAAGAGCATTCACACTAGTAATTAAAGTCTCAATCTCACCAAGTTCATATTCAATATTTTCAAAATTTCCGTTCTTAACATCTTTTAAAAGCTTATAAAGTCTATGTCTTATATTACTAGCTTGATCTAAAATCATCATAAATTTATCATCAGTATACTTATTTAATTCATTATCCAACACATATTCTCCCTCAAGTCAGATTTACTTTTTCTCCTATTTTGACAAAATAAAGTAGTTCACCTATTGTTGCAACATGATCTCCAACCCTTTCTAAAAAACTATTTAAAAATAATATATTCAAAAGATAGTCTAAATTTTCTGGATTATTTTTCATAGCATTAATTACAACCTTTTTTTGCTTTGAAAATAATTTATCTATAATATTATCGTATTTTACTATCTTAAGTATTTTAGTAAAATCTCCATCGAAATATGCATCAAAAATATTTGAAAGCATATCTTTTGCTGTATCTGCCATCTCCCTTAAGGGCTTCAAATAAATATCAGCGGCTAAAAAATCTCCTACATTAGACTCCAAGAGAAGTGCAACCTTTACAATTTTAGTAGCATGATCTGCAATACGTTCAAGAGAGCTAATTATTTTAATAATTGCTAAAATCTCTCTAAGTTCAGTAGCAACAGGATGTTCAGTGGCAATGATTCTTCCGCATAAATCCTCAATATCATATTGATAATCGTCTATTATTTTTTCATCCTCATTAATGATCTTCTTAGCCAAATTTTTGTCTCTAGATTCTAAAGCCATTAAAGAGTCTTCTATTATCTTCAGGACACATTCTTTCATATCCCAAAGATAATCCCTTATCACTTCAAGTTGTTTAGTAAGTTTACGCCTAATCACACAAAATCCTCCTAAAAAAACCGTTTTAAAAACAAATATCTCGACTTAGAAATTTCATAATAATTGCTAAAAGGATAACTATCAATAACACTTCTATAGTGATTAAAAGATTTTATAAAGTCCTTATACTTGCTTTCAGTCTCATACAGCCTACCCAATAAATAATTATATCTATCTGGAAAGTTTGAGTTTACATACTTTGGAAAGTATAAGGAACTTAAATTTAAAAAGAACTCATATTCACCACTCATTAATAAAAATTCAAGAATGTCAAGATAAATACTCTCACCAAAATCAATATTACCCTCTATTAAAACCCTAACATTTCTTAGTACATCCTCTACCTTGTTCAACTTAATTCCAAGACTAATCAAATTTAAAAAAACCTTATTAAAATATTGATCT
The DNA here is from genome assembly GCF_003076595.1 of Candidatus Borreliella tachyglossi. Lineage (NCBI taxonomy): Bacteria > Pseudomonadati > Spirochaetota > Spirochaetia > Spirochaetales > Borreliaceae > Borrelia > Candidatus Borrelia tachyglossi. The sequence continues at coordinate 41,016 of NZ_CP025785.1, forward strand.
CTGATACTTAAATAACTCGCATAAGCATTTAAATAATCTCCATTCTTACAATAAAACTCAGCCTTTAATAAAATATAGTCATTGTCATCGAAATCGTACTTATTAAGCAATCCAATTGCCCCCTTATAGTCATCTATATAGGATAGATTTAAAGCTCTTCTAATAATCTCCTTAGAACTTACTCCGTCAGTCTGATCATTAGATCTAAGGCTTTTACTCACTTCAATATCTTTGCTTAAATCCAAACTATCTCTAGGATTCATTTCATCTAGCTTAGATGAGTCGTCTTTTTTAACAATCTTCAAAATTACATTTTTGGTAAATTCTTTAGAGTCTTTTACATTCTGATAGCTAAAACTCAATATAATCTTCCCGACATTCTTTGAAGTTTGGAAAGTAAAAATAGCCCCTTCTTGATAAGATTCTCCTAAAAGTCTCACAAAAGAATTATTTTTAACATTTTTAATATAAATCCAAGCATCATCTTTAAAAAAAAAACTGAATTTAGAATTAGTATTTACTAAGAATTCACGATCTTCACTGCTAAAATCAAGCTCATATGTACTATATCGATTTTCAAAAGCTAGCAAAGGTAATACATTGACGACAAAAAATAAAATATTATAATAAATAAAGCATTTCCTACTCATTTATAATTTTCCAAAATTCTATCAATTAATGACTCATTTTGCTTTTCCAAATCAACATTAAATAAATTTTCTGACCTCACCCAGAGTTCCCTTAAAAGCTCCTCATTGATTGACTTATGCTTAATTGCGTCATATCTTAGTTCACCATCAAGCATATGAGGCTTAGGAAAGAAAAAATCATTCATATTTAGACTAGAATTCAAATCAAAATAAAAATCTTCCATATTAATTAACTTTAACTTTTTATTCAAATCCTCTTCTGTACTCCGACGAGTCTTTTTAACTAAAGAATCGGAATAAAAATAAGTAAGAAAACCAACAATACTTGATAAAAGTATTAAAATTAAAAAATATTTTTGAAAATGAAACTTTTTCTCTCCCATAAATACTTCCTTAGCAACTCAATAAATAAATTATATATTAAATATTGCACTTTCTCCATCATCAAGAGTAACGCCGATTAAATCCCTACTCCCCTGGGAAACATACATATTATGAGTTATTATCAACAATTGAATTCTTTGGCCAAGTTCCTTTAAAAGGACAGAGAGTTTGTTACTATTTTCAAAATCAAGAGAAGCATCTATCTCATCAAGTACACAAAACGAAGCAGGAGAATAATAATACAGAGCAAACAAAAATGCCATGCTAACTAAAGAGTGTTCTCCTCCAGAAAGCATCCTATTCCTCTTAATTAGTTTATCTTTCAAGTCTATTTTGATTTCTACCTCACCTGAATCCTTATTATGCGAAAGACTGGAAGATCCTTTAAACATTCGTTTAAAGAAATAAATAAAATGGTTATTAATCTCTCCAAAAGCATTATTAAATCTTTTATCTATTTCTCTTTTTATTTTTTTCCCTAGCTTATCTAGGGATTCATTAGTCAACTTTAAATTATCTATCTGTAAGCTTATTTTTCCAACTTTTTCTTTGATCTCATAGAACTCTTTTTCAACATTAAAGAGAATATAATTATTAATTTCAATCATATTAATTTCTTTTTGTAAAAAGTCTCTTTGCTCAATATCTTCCTCAAGATCAAACTTTTCCAAATTTTTATTAGAAAGATTAAAATTTTTTACCTCATCCTTAATATTTAAACTAGCATTCAATAAAACATCATATTCTGCCTGTTTTTTCATATATTCATAATAAGATGAATCTTTCAAAGCATCTAGTAAATTTAAAGGATTAATCTTATTTTGCATAGTCAATTCGCTACCCTTAGTTTCGCTTAATAATTTGTCCAAATGAATATTAATGTCGCTTCTCTCTAGACTCAATTCATCTAGTTTTAAACTCAAATTATTAAGTCTATCCTTCAACTCATCCCTAGTCTCAAATAAAAATCTCAAATTACTATCTATTAATTTAATCTCATCTTCATTTTTAAACCTAGAAAGTTCTGTGTATTCAATCTCACCTAATATTTCATTTAATCTCGCCATCTTACTTGATATTAACCCTTCAATAGTAGTTATTTCTTTTGCGAGACTTGTCTTGGAATTATTTTTTAAAATCAAAAACTTCCTCAAATCAACATTTTGATCAAATATAGGCTCAATTTTACCCTTCAGTAAATTTAAAAGAGCATCCTCTTTTCTTATATATTTAAGTAAATTTTCCCTAACTTCCTTAACATATTTTATGCTTAAGGTATCTTCAAAAAGCTTTAAGGAATTTAAAATACTTTTCTCTAATACATCAAATTCTTCTATATTGCCATTCTTAGAAATTGATAAAACTAAATCAACAAGCTCAAAAAAACTTTTAGTATATTTATTGATCTCATCGGTGATAGAAAAAAATTCCTTTTTCTTACCTTGAAGAGAATTTGTTAGATTAACTAGCTCCTCATTTATGATCACCCTCATCTCTTCAGTCTGTGATTTACTATTCATCAATCTATCTGTTAAACTCAATTTTCCCTTTCTGTCATGTTCTAACTTTTGAATTTTAATCTCTATTTCAAGCAATTTAGATTTTAAAGTTTCAATCTCCTTCTTAATCATCTCAATATTCCTAATAATATTTTTTTCTCTAAAAGAATAAAATTCTAATTTTTCCTTAATATTTGCAATAGAAAAGCTATTTAAAGCCAAAAGCTTATCTATATCTTTCATATCTAATTTACTCTTAAGTTCATTTAATTCAAAATTAATATTGAAAAGCTTTTTTAACATTAATTTCTTATCTACAGCTTCTAAATCCTTCTTTAACTTTTGATATTTATCCTTAATCAAAAAATCATTTCTAATCTTTTCGTATTTTTCATTCAGTTCATCTCTTAAAGCAACAAAAGAATTTAAATTCTCTCTAGACTTTTCCAATCTCCTATATGCTTGCTCTTTTTCAACCCTAAGAATATCTATCCCACTAGCCTCTTCTATTAGAACTTTTAAATTAACATTTCCGCCTGAGGAAATTTTTTCAATTCTGCCCTGATTAATAAACATATAAGGTGAATTTTTTAATTTCAATTTATTTATAAGATTAGTATAGTCATACACATTTAAAGTATCATTATTAAGAAAATACTCACTCGTGCCATCTTTATAAAGTCTTCGTCGAATATAAAAACTATCCCTAAAATCACTTATAGATAAGTCTTCATTATTAAAGAAAAGAGTTACCTCAGCGTAATTAGAGTCTTCAACCTTTGAAGCAGATATTAAATCAGTAATATTCTTCACCCTTAAAGTAGCTAAATCATCTTCTCCTATGCAAAAACGAATTGCATCTAATAAATTACTCTTCCCACAGCCATTAGGTCCAACAATGAAATTTAAATTACTCTTTAATTTTAGTTCCTGCATTCTAATAAAAGATTTAAAACCTAAAAGTCCTATTTTTTCTAAAAACAAAGCTACTCCTAATTAAATTATAAATAATTTAATCCTACAAATCACAATTTCACATTATAATAAATAATAATATTTTGATAAAATAGTTGATTATGATCTGTGGGATTGATGAAGTCGGAAGAGGTTGCATCTTTGGTCCAGTTTTAAGTGCAGCAGTTATTTTCAAAGGAAAACCCAATTTTTTAGGCGAACTAGATGATTCAAAAAAACTTAAAAAGTCAAAAAGAGATTACCTATCATCATTAATACTTGAAAACTCATATCATGCATTTGCAGAAATATCTAATGAAATTATTGAAAAAATCAATATTCATAATGCTTCTCTTCTTGCAATGCAAACTGCATATGAAAAGTTGAATATATTCTGTGATTTAGTACTTATAGATGGAAAATTCATTCCAAAAATAAAAGCTAAAAAAATAAAAGCAATAATTAAAGGAGACTCTATAATCAATGAAATAAAAGCAGCATCAATCATTGCAAAGGTACAAAGGGACAAATTAATGGATGAGTATGATCAAATTTACCCTCTATATGCCTTTAAGAAAAACAAAGGATATCCAACTAAAGAACATAAAGATGCAATAAAAAAACATGGAATCCTAAGTCTTCACAGAAAAAGCTTCAAACTCATTTAAATAAATTGTCAATAATCTCTATTCCTAGATCTTCCTGACAAACGATAATTCCTATCAAAACTAGAATTGTCATTTTTTACCCTTTCACCCTGGCGATCAAAATCGTTATATCGCCCCTCTCCTGTATTCGAATTTCCAGAAATTTTTTTCTTAATAACAGAAATTGCTTTCAATAAACTTGATTCAAATTCTTCAACATTTTCCTCATAAACAAAAACAGAATGTCTTTCAAAATCTCCGCTAGCATTCCTTTTACTCTCTACAATATTTAAAAAATAATCACCCTTTCTATTTTCCTTGACATTAAAAAAATAAGTTCTCTCAGAATTTGTAAATAACTTATCAGAATATATCTCCCCTCTCTCGCCCATTAATTCCTCCACACAAAAAGCCTTCATATTATGTTAGCTTTCATAAAAGCTAACATAATTGTACTTATTAAGTAAAAAAAATACTAGCTAAAATTAACAATAAAATTAATTGACATAAAATGCATTTTTTTATAAAATCAAGCTTAGCATTTATGCGTCCTTCGTATAATGGCTATTACCTTAGCCTTCCAAGCTAATGATGTCGGTTCGATTCCGATAGGACGCTTTTCAAATGAAATTTCTTTTAGAATTAAAATACATTCAATATTGTAATACTAGCCAATCGAGATAGTTTAATGGAGATGGCGGGAATTGAACCCGCGTCCTAAAAATAACATCATAAGCATCTACAAGCTTAGCTAGTGTTTTCTTAAGTAATAAGGTTTGGACAAACTAGCAAACCACCAAATTACTCTCAAGTTTAAAAGTCCTCAAAAATCAACTTGAAAAATTTTTAAGTAAGCTTTGATATCTTTAAAGAGTATACACTGAATCTCAAAGCAAAATTCAACAAAACCCTCTGCTAACTTAAGCAGCCATTACAAGATTTGAACTTGTAAAGTTATTATTTTTTGCATTTATTAAAGAAGATTTAAGAGATTCACTCTGCTTGCCACTTACAACACTAAATTTTTTAGTCAAATCCAAAACATCCCCTAAATTATGCTTCTAGATATAATTATAACATAAATCCACTTGAAAAACAAAATAATATAATTTGCAAAATAACATCTAAAAAGCTTATAATATTTTAAATACAATAGCTACTAAATAAGAATATTGAGGTTCTTTTGCACAACGCAATTTTATGGCTTATTATGTTAATCTGTACTTATTCAATTTTAATTACTATATACAAATTTTTTGGGAAAAAAGGGCTATTTGTATGGGTAACATCTTCTGTAATTATTGCAAACATTCAAGTTCTAAAACAACTTACAATATTTGGACTTAATGCTACTCTTGGAAATATTATTTATTCATCATCATATATTGCAACAGATATCCTATCGGAAGTCTACGGCCTTAAAACTTCAAAAAAGGCAGTTTATATTGGCTTTTTAGGCTTCGCAATTTTTGCCCTCATTACAAATGTTCAACTTTTGTTTTCAAAAAATCATTCTGATATATATTTCGAAAGCTTACAAAGTATTTTCTCTCCAATGCCATTTTTATTAGTTGCATCTATCATTGCATACATAATATCTCAACTAAATGACATATATTTATATCAATATATTAAAAATAAATTTCCAAAATATCTCTTTATCAGAAGCAATGGCTCAACATTAGTAAGTGAGCTAATATATACAACAATTTTTATAAGTATTGCAACATATTTTAATATATTTCCAAAAGAAGCTTATCCTAATATGATGATTTCTACATATGTAATTAAAGTAGCTGCTGGAATTCTAGGATCTTTATTTATTTATTTTGCAATAAGTAAATCTAAAAAAACATGAATATCTGTTTAACTATTAAATATTAATTTGCTATAATTGATAAACATATGATAGACATACTCTTATGGATAGGTTTATTATTATTTATATACCTAATATTAACAGGTTTTTACTATTTCTTTGGAAAATTGGGTCTTTTTTGCTTTAACGTTATCATGATGATTATTTTAAATGTTCTTATACTAAAGAAAACAATTATTTTTGGACACATCATAAGTCTAGCAGGAATAACTCATCTATCAACTCTTTTTTCACTAAACTTGATTACAGAAAAATATAACGCCAAAACAGCCATAAAATCTGCAACATTAATCAGACTCATGCACATAACTTTTATAATAATGATAAATTTTATATTAGCTTTTCAGCACAATAAATTTGATACTTCAAATATACACTTCAAAATATTGTTTTACAATATTTCATATATTTCAGTAGTTCTCTCTGGTACATATGTTACATTACTTTCTCACTGTTCTAATATATACATATATGATATCCTCAGTAAAAAAAATATAAAAAGTAAATGGATCAAGCATAATGTATCAAGATTGCTTACCTCATATATAGCTTATGCTTTAATTAATGTCTCAATGCACGCGATAACACAAGTATACCCTGATAACAATAATGTCAACCTTATAGAAGGTTCACTGCTTTTTACCATAATAGCAATGACCGTTGATACCTTCATTTATTATTTCCTGAATTCTCTTAAAGTTAAAGAAGCTTAAATTTTAAGTCCCTGAATAAGCTTATGTCCCCGCAGCTTTTCTATAATATGTAGAGAACTTTCCCTCAAACGATTAATCAATAAATAAAGACTATTGCAACAACCACAGAAAGATTATAGCTTTGTGTAAATCTATTCACTTTGAAGCATCAAGAACAACATCTGGATTTAAAATATATTTCTTAGTAATATGAATATTACTAAATCCCAAAATTTCAATTTTAGACATTGTAGCGCTTGCGTTTTGAGATTGAAAAATATCTTCAAGTACAAATGTCAAATAATTTGTTCGATTATTTAACATTTTATCTATTCTATTTCGTCTTCTCTCTGTAATAAATGCAGACAAAACTTCTATTCTTTTAGTGTATCACTAATCGCAAAGTATAAGTTTAAATAACAACTATAAAGTTAAATAAATATCTTTTAAAATAAACTATTTTTTATATAATACTAAGAATGGAAGTAAAAATTGAAGAATCTTGGAAAGAAATGTTAAAATATGAATTTAATAAAGAATATTTTAGAAAACTTGTGCGTTTCATAAAAAATGAATATAAAGCAAAAACAGGGAAAATATTTCCACCTCCAAAGCTCATATTTAATGCCTTTGATTCTCTACCATTCAGAGATATAAAAATAGTCATACTTGGACAAGATCCATATCATGGAAAAGGGCAAGCTAATGGTTTGGCGTTTTCTGTTAATTCAGATATCAAAATACCTCCATCACTACAAAATATTTTCAAAGAAATAGAGAGAAGTTTGAAAATAAGAACTATCCCAAATGGAAACTTAAAAAGATGGGCAACTCAAGGTGTGTTTTTATTAAACGCAATATTAACAGTTGAAGAAGGCCTTCCCTCATCTCATAAAGACGTTGGTTGGGAAATTTTTACAAACGCAATAATAAAAATTATTTCAAACAACCTAGATAATATTGTGTTTATGCTATGGGGTAATTTCGCAAGAAGCAAAAAAGACTTAATAGACACCTCAAGACATTTAATTCTTGAAACAAGTCACCCATCCCCTTATTCTGCAAATAATGGATTTCTAGGCTCAAATCATTTTAGTAAGGCCTTATATTATCTCCAACAGCAAAACAAAACCCTAGTAGATTTCAAGTAAATTAACTTGCCTGAAAACCACTTTGATAATATCAAACAAGTCATCTTCTAAAATTTAATCTTCCCCTTTCTCCAAATCTTCTCCAGCAGCATCTTTATCTTGTTTCGTATCATCATTCCAAAATGTTGAACTTTTTTCATTTGTCTTAACATTTTTTAATAAACTGTCATCAACCCTTTTGGTATTAATAAAAGATAATGCAACAACAAAAATAAAAAAAAGTGCAATAAAAAATCCTGTAATCCTTACCGCAATATTGGAAGACTTCGCTCCAAAAATAGAAGAACTGCCCCCGCCAAATACTCCTCCGATACCATCACCTTGTTCGTCTTGAAATAATACTAATAAAATAATCAAAAATGAAGTAACAATAAAAAAGATAAACATTAAAAATCTAAATAACTCCAAAACAAACCCCTTCTACCCAACTACCTTACTAATTATATCCAAAAACGAATCAGCTTTCAAAGAAGCACCGCCAATCAATGCTCCATCAATATCACTCTCTCCCATAAGGCTAGCTACATTACCAACATTAACAGATCCACCGTACTGAATAATAATTTTATCTGCTGCTGACTTTGAATATAACTTCTCAATCTCAAGTCTAATTGACTTGTGTACTTTTTGTGCTTCTTCTTTAGTCGCTGTTATGCCAGTTCCAATCGCCCATACAGGCTCATACGCTAAAATTATTCTATTAAGCTCAGATTCAGAAACAGAAGACAAACCTTTTCTAACTTGATTTACAACAATATCTGTAGTTTTACCACTCTCTCTTTCCTGAAGAGTTTCTCCAATACAAAGAACCAAATACTTAAATGGATGCTTAAGGCCTGCAAGAATTTTTTTATTCACTACCACATCAGTGTCGCCAAGATAAGTTCTACATTCAGAATGGCCTATGATTACATAATCAACTCCAAATTCCAAAAGCATAGAAGCTGATATTTCACCCGTTCTTGCCCCACTATCCTCATAAGACATATTTTGAGCACCAAGAAGTACATTACTTCCTCTAGTAATCTCGCAAACTTTACAAAGAGATGTAAATGCAGGTGTTATCATGACCACAGCATTATCCTTAATGGTCTTTACGCCATCTACAATCTCCTTAGCAACACCAGCAGCTTCTGCACCCGTATAGTGCATTTTCCAGTTCCCTGTTAAAAATACCTTTCTCATTTTACTTCTCCAACACTTTTATACCCGGTAAAATTTTGCCCTCAAGATATTCAAGAGAAGCACCACCACCTGTTGAAACATGAGTTATCTTATCAGCCAAATTAAACTTATTTACAGCCGCTACTGAGTCACCACCACCAACAACCGTAACCCCAGCACAAGATGCCACACAATCAGCAACCTTTGCTGTACCTTTAGAAAATGAATCGAATTCAAAAACTCCAAGAGGCCCATTCCAAATCACAGTCTTAGCTCCTCTAATTACCCCCTCAATCTCTCTTAAAGTTTTCTTGCCAATATCCATCCCAATCTTACCATCAGGTATATCAATAGAATCAACATATTCAGGAATAGAATCTTCTCTAAATTCACTTGCAACAACATGATCAAGAGGTAAAATAACTCTCACATTCAATTCCTTTGCCTTCCTCAAAAAAGATGTAGCTACATCAATATACTCATCCTCTAGAAGAGATTTTCCAATAGAATACCCTTCTACTTTTAAAAAGGTATAAGCCATCCCACCACCAATAACCATTGCATTTGATTTTGGCAAAAGAGACTCTAAAACCTCAATTTTTGAAGAAACTTTTGAACCTCCAATGATAGAAACAAATGGACTCTCAGGATTTTTTAAGATTTTACCCAAGAACTTATCTTCCCTTTCCATTAAAAACCCACCAACAGCTGGCAAATAATCCGCAACTCCTGATGTTGAAGCATGTGCTCTATGAGCAGTCCCAAAAGCATCATTTACAAAAACATCGCCATTACGTGATAATTTTTTTGCAAAATCACAATCATTCTTCTCTTCTTCCTTATAAAATCTTACATTTTCAAGTAAAACGATATCTCCATTCTTCATACAAGAAACAACAGCCTCTACCTCATCGCCTATGCAATCAGAAAGTATTTCAATATTCTGTCCCAATAGCTCTGACAATCTTTTAGCAACAGGCCTAAGAGAATATCTAAGATTTTTCTCTCCATTTGGTCTGCCCAAATGACTCATAAGAATAACTCTGGCTCCTTGGGCTTTAAGATATTCTATTGTAGGCAATGCCGCCATAATTCTAGTATCATCACTAATGTTCCCTCCCTTCAAAGGAACATTAAAATCACATCTTACTAAGGCTCGCTTGCCTAAAAAATCAAAATCTTTGATTGTTTTTATTGACATCCACAATTACCTCACGAGTATCTTATCTTTTATTTAACTAACTTTTGTGCAAGGTCAACTACCCTTGTAGAGTATCCAAATTCATTATCATACCATGAAAGAACCTTAACAAAACCATTCAATAACACCATAGTCTCAAGACCATCAACTATTGAAGAATGAGAATTTCCCTTAATATCTGAAGATACGATCGGATCCTCTGTGTACCCCAAAATACCAATAAGCTCCTTAGATTCTGATGCCCTCTTTAATGCAGCATTAATCTCCTCTCTAGTAACATCTTTTTTCTTCAACTGAACCGTAAGATCAACAATTGAACCCGTAGGCACAGGTACCCTCATCGAAGTACCATTAAGCTTCCCCTTAAGCTCAGGCAAAACAAGTCCAACAGCCTTAGCAGCACCTGTTGAAGTAGGAATAATTGAAAGAGCACCAGCTCTTGCTCGTCTAAGATCAGAATGTGGAAGATCTAGAATTTTTTGGTCATTTGTATAAGCATGTACAGTAGTCATAAGACCTTGCTCAATACCAAAAGTTTCATGAAGCACCTTAGCAAGGGGAGCAAGACAGTTCGTTGTGCACGAAGCATTAGATACAGCCTTCAAATCAGAAGTAATCTCATGATCATTAACACCAAGCACTATAGTCTTAATTTCATCCTTAGCAGGAACCGTCAAAATTACTTTTTTAGCACCCGCATGATCAACATGATCAAGATACCCGCCTCTATCACCCGTTGCTGATGAGAAAACACCCGTAGATTCAATTACAACATCAACTCCAAGTTTTCCCCAAGGAAGGTTCTTTGGGTCTCGTTCAGCAACAATCTTTATTTCCTTCCCATCCACTATAATCGCTTCCTCTCTTGATTCAACCTTTCTATTATATACCCCAAAAGTTGAATCATATTTTAAAAGATGTGCGAGTGTCTTAGGATCTGTCAAGTCATTTATTGCAACAACTTCAATTCCTCTTTCAAAAGCAATCTTAAAAACATTCCTACCTATACGCCCAAAGCCATTAATAGCTAGCTTCATACAAATCCTCCATCTATTTTTTTATTATTACTAGAATTATTAAATCATAAATTAATTAATATCAAGTGTCAAACTATTTTTTTATAAAAACCGTATATCCTTCCTGAATATAATCTCTTAAAAGAGCAGATGCCTTTAAAACTCCCCTAGAAATGTAATCACTCACTTCTTCAATCAAAATTTCACCAAGAATATCCGACTTATTATAGCTAATAAAGCCAGAACTATCGTTATTATATTTCAAAGCCCCCTCTTTAAGAACCAAAAATACATCGTCTTTTTTCACATCATTTACATACCCAAGATTAAGCAGCACATCATCTTTTTTAATCTGAAGTATTTTTCCCTTCTTAGGCAAATAATCATTAAATTCCCTAGAGAAAGTACTTAAAACATCACTTAAATAAAGTACTCCCCCTGAATTGTAATTAAAAGTCACAACCTTAACGCCTGTCCTACCAGAAAAGACTTCCACCTTCAAACTAGCTGAATTTTTAAAAACATCTATATCGATATTAAAAATCAAAAACAAATCAAGATTATTGCTCCTTGCATAAGAGAACGCTTCAGAAAAACTATTTACCAAATAATCCTTGTTTTTGTTATAATCAAAGTTATAGTTAATAACCTCGATATTTGGATTGCGCTCAATTATCCGCTCAGCGTACCTTAAAATTAAATCATTTGCACCAAAAACTTTGTTCTCATCTTGGGTAAAAATACCCACCTTATAAACTGTTCGATCATCATAAAGCTTATTTAAATCACCAATACTCTTGTAACCATATCTAAAAAATAAAGAACTCCTAATGTCAAATGCAACCATATCATAAAAATCTAACGTCTTAGCATTTACAACATTTCTCTGCTTTGTTAAATAATATAACTCCTCATAAGCCATTACATCCAACTTCATAAGCTTATAAATTTTTGCAAGTAATAATCTAGCACTATCATTATCGGGATAAATGTCAATAGCATTTTTTGCATTAAATATTGCTCTATCCAAGTCCAAACTCCTAAAAGCTTTAAGACCCTCATCCTCATATCTTTTAGAGATTTCCATATTAGTGTTATTATTATGTAGAAAACTTCTAAAATTAGAAACAAAAAAACTTTCCTCAAGAGCAATGTCATAAAACTCCAAGTCCTTTTTCATACTTTTAGCTCTCTCAATGTTTAAAATAGCCTTGCTAACTTCGCCAAGCTTTAAATAAGAGTAACCAAGCAAATAATAAAGTTCATCAGAACTTTGATTAGCAAGTATTGCCTTTTGAAGAACATTGGTTGCATCTTCATATTTAGATTGATACAAATAAACAAGCGCAAGTAAACGGTAAGCATCAACAAATCCAAAATCTTTATAAGTAGTTCCTATCAACATTAAATAATTTTGAGCATATTTTTCAGCAACTCCCAAACTCTTAATGCTAATCGCGAATTCTGCTACTCTCTTATGAAAATCTGGAAGAGAAATAAAATTACCCCTCACCTTGTTTATTAAATGCTGCGCCTTATCATTCATATCCAATTTCTCATAAATACCCATAAGACACTCAAAGGCATTATAATTTGTCTGATTGTATTCAAGAATAGAAAGATAGTAATTAGCAGCTGCAATAAGCAACCCTTCCCCCTCAAATATTGAAGCAAGCCCTACTAAAGCATCAATGTTATTTTTTTGTTTAGAAATAACTTCTGAATAAAATTTTTTAGCTTGTGCCATTCCATTATTCTTGAGAAGTATATTCGCATAAAGAATCTTATATTCAATATCACCATTAGACATTCTATAAGCTTTCTCCATAAAAAATTGAGCCTGATTATATATCTTTAATAGATAATAAATCTCTGCAATAAACTTATATGCCTCATAATAATTAGGATTAATCTTTACAGCCTCAAGAAGCTCATCAATAGCATCATAATATTTTTGAGAAAGATAACATTCTTGCGCCTTTTGATAATATTCGATAGCAGTGGTAGTAGCACCTATTAAACTTCCAAAACTTAAATTAAAAACCAAAAGAATCGTTAAAAATCGCCTCAAATTCACAAGCCTTCCTTATGGGAAATCTTTATTACCTTAATGTTTCTCTGATGCATATTTTTAATAGTAAATATTAAATTATTATATTCTATCTTTTCATTTTTCAAAGGAATTCGTCCAAATAAATCATAAACAAATCCCCCAAGAGTATCAAAATCTCCATCCGGGAGGCTTAATCCAAGCTTCTCATTTAAATCTTCAATCAAAACCCTAGCCGTACAAAGATAACTACCATCTTCAAGAGGAACTATTTCATCAAGCTCATTATCAAACTCGTCTTGGATATCTCCAACAATCTCCTCAAGAATATCTTCAAGCGTAACAAGCCCTGAAACCCCACCATACTCATCAACCACAATAGCAATATGAACATGGTTTTCCTGAAACTCTTTTAAAAGCGAATCAATCTTCTTACTCTCAGGAACAAACATGACTTTTCGCATAATGTCTTTTAGATCTATTCCATAAAAATCTTTTTTACACATATGGAAAAGGATATCTTTTGTATGAATTATTCCAATAATATCATCTATTGTTTCCCTGTAAACAGGAAATCTAGAATGATTACTAGAAGTTACAACTTTCAAAATCTCATCTTTGCTCCAAGAATAGTCAACAAAAATCACACCTATCCTTGGAATCATAATTTCTTTCACAATAGTTTCTTTAAGAGAATGAAAATTCTTCAGTAAAGAAGTTTCAAATCTCGATTTCTCCTCAATATCCTTATCATTAATACCTTTTTTCCTTTTATCTTTAAAATTTAAAAACCCTAACATCAAAATACCTTTCTGGTTTCTCTTAAAACTTTTTCCTGAATAATTAACATCTCCTCATTTTGAAAATCATTTGTTTTGTGAGTATATCCTATTAAATGCAAAATTCCATGTATAGTAACTCTTTGAAGCTCATCATATATCGAAACATTAAATTCCAAAGAGCTAAACTTTAAATACTCAAGAGATATTACAAGATCACCCTGTATTTTATGCCTACCCTGTCTACTTCCTTCAAGATAATTAAAAGAAAGAACGTCAGTAGGTTCAACCTTTTGTCTAAACTCACTATTTAATTTTTGAATGTACTCATTACTGCAAAGCACAACAGACAGTTCATATTCCCTAACACAAAGAGATCCTAGAACAGATAAAATAAAATTATAATAAGAACCCATATGCTCAAATTCAATATCTTCTGCCCGTAAGCTTAGATCTTCTATCAATTCACTATATCCTAGGATAACTATAACTTCACAATTTAAAAAATATTACACAAACAGACAAGGTTTTAATTTTTTAAACAAAACCCTTTTAAAATTAAACACTAAACAAATCTTTAATTGCATCTTCAAAGGCACCTTTTTGAATAAAGCCAACAGAAACTCTTGGCTTTTTCCCAACAGGAACAAAAATAATAGTAGGTAGACTCTGAACGCCAAGTGCCATAGAAACCTCCTGTTCCTTATCAGTGTCTACTTTATAAAAATCAATTTTATCTCCATACTCCTTTGAAAGCTCTTCATAAATTGGAAACAGCATTTTACATGGCCCACACCAATCAGCATAAAAATCAATTACTGCGGGTTTTCTACCCTTAAAATCCCACTCTTTATTGTTCTCATAATCAAAAACTTTATCAATAAATTCCTGCTTAGTCAAACTAATTGCCATATTTTCTCCTATATTAGTTGATTTTCATTATAGCATAAATACAATATAATTAATAAGAGATAAGTATAAAAATGAATCTTATATTAATAACCTCATACGAATTTAAAAATGGAATTGTACTTAATGATTTCAGAGTAAAACACATCACCGAAATTTTAAATCTCAAAAATAATGAAACATTTAAATTTGGAATCATTGAAGAAGAATCCATTTACTCATGCTTATACCAAAAAGACATAAAGCTTTTTTTCAAAGAAAGTCACAAAATCGCGAACTCAAATAAATTAAAACAATTAAAAATAATAATTGGCTTAATGAGACCAATTACAGCAAAAAGAATAATGAAAGACCTTACAAGCATTGGCGTATCTGAGATTATTTTTTTTAATTCTTCACTTGGAGAAAAATCTTACTCATGTTCCAAGCTCTTTAAAGAAAAAAATTATGAAAAATACCTAATAGAAGGTGCTATGCAAGGGGGAATTACTTACATACCAAAAGTCAAAATTCTTAAAAGTTTAACAGAAGCTTTAAAGAATGCAGAACATGAAAGCTCTGAAACCACAAAAATACTACTTGAAAGAAAAAGCAAGAATAATCTGGTTGACTTAAATATAACAACCAAGAATGCAACTGTTATTATCGGATCAGAGCGGGGGCTTACAAAAAAAGAGATAACACTAACCCAAGAGCATAATTTCAATCCCTATAATCTCTCATTAAATATTTTAAGAACAGAAACAGCAACAGTTGTAGCATCTACCATAATTACCTCGAAAATGGCTAGTAAGTGATGTTATTTGAAAGATACTGAAGCTCAACTAGAAGTTAAAATATCCTCAACGAAAATAATATACATCTTCTTAAGAGCAAACATTGTAACTTGCCCTACACTTTCTTTCCTCGCCTTTTCAATGACACATAATGAATCTGTCTCAACAAGCGCATTTCCATTGTAATTTTACTTTTAAAAGCAACAAAAATTCCAAAATCAGCATTATGTTTGGAAATTGAATCCTTAAATGCTCTAATTTGAGAAATATTTACACTCCCTCCTTTGACCTCAACAACGGCAAGGAGTTCCTTATCATTAAAATTGTAAGCAATATGCCCATCAATACCACCATCTCCGGTTTTTTTTACTTGATGAACTTTAAATACATATTCAACTACCCACTGCTCAAAAGCATATATTTATCTTCACATGCAAGCTTTTCAGCCCCCGCAATATCAAGAGGAAACTATATTACCCTATAATTATCTCTCAAAGGCTTAAGTCTTTTTCTTCAATAAGTCTAATTGCAAGATGATTAATACCAACACCAATTCATTTTCTTTGAAGTTTTTCAGCAAAAGTAATAGTCGTCCCACAATCACAGAAAAAATCAGCAATAATATCTCCCTCGTTAGAACTTGCCTTAATAATATGTTCAAGCAAAACCTCAAGTTTTTGAATAGGATACCCAATACATTCTTTAGACTGAGAATTTATATAAGACATTTCTCAAACATCTCTAGAATTAACTAAGCTATGTGCCCCAATTTCATCCTCAAAAACCTCAGCAACGCCTATCCCATAATTTACTATGCCAGACTTTCTATGCCTAATCTTTGTATATGCTTTCTCTTTTTGAGAAGAAAAAAGTAACTATCATTTTTAGTATAGAAAACTACATATCATGTTTTTTGACCACCTGTCGATCGATGCTCCTCTATTTTTATAGCACCAAACAATTTCATTTCTAAAATTCTTTAGTCCAAAAATAATATCACAAATAATTTTCAAATAATGAGGCATTGTAGGATTCAAATAATGAGACATTGTAGAATCACAATGCAAATAAAAACTTCCCGTATCTTTTAGAACTTTGTGCATGTAATATATACGATGAGCCATCATTACTAAATAAGAATTCTGAGAATTTGTAAAAATTTCACGATTATTAATTAAAAATCTATAAATTTTTAAGTTATAGATCCCTTTAAGCTCTTCAAATTCACTTGAAAGATTTATACTACTCTAAACGTCAACAAAAGCTTTATTTTTTCTCCATTCTCTTTTGTCCTAATCATATCCTCATAAAGGATATTACAATTTCTATTCGAATTAAAGGAGGACCAATGTAAATAAGATCAATAAGCCCGCTCTTTGGAATGCTTCTTTATCAAGCTCTTTTAATATATCTAGGTTATCACCATAGTATAGAGTATTCTGCATAACAACTTAATTCACCACTGTTTGATTTATAAGTTTATCGTAAATGTAAAGTTCAAGTATAGACCCTCTTAATGCTTCATAAGGTAACTTAACAAATCCTCCCTTAGAGCTAAAAGCATAAAGTAAAGAACTACCGCCATTGGAATCTTTTACCCTAATCATCATATCTACATTAGATGGATACACGTCTAACTTATAGACCAGAATACCAAAAACGCTTAAATCATCAATTTTAGGTTCATTAATAGTGATTATCAATTTATCTGAATCTTCGATCTTAGTACCTAAAGGAAGAGATTGTAAAATAACACTCCCAAAATCACTTCCTGTTGCCAACTTTATATCAAAACCAATTCCATCATTTAAAAGGGAAATAACTGCATCTTTATAATAAAGACCAATATAATTTTTTACATATTTAACCAAGTCTTCTTTCTGACCCTTGCTTACTAAAAATTGAAGATCAATCAAACTTGTTATCTCAGTACCTGGTGATGGATCCTGACGGATTATCATCCCCTTTGGAAGTTCACTCTCAACCTCAATAGGCTTTAGCACATGATAAAGCACTCTATTATTGCTAGTCTCATTGGCTTTCAAATTAATAAGTACATCATCGACATTCTTTCCAATGAAGCTATCCACCTTATTAATTACAGCTCCCTTACTAATAAATATCGTCACCCTATTATCAAGCCTTAAGACTGTTCCTGCTTTAGGATTTTGATCTATTACTTTGCCTTTATCAAGAGAAGTTGATGAGAATTTAAACTCAACATGAGGAATAAGTTCTTTATCTTGAAGCTCAGTAATTGCATCTTCAAGATAAAGTCCACTAAGATTCGGAACAACGACAATATCACTACCTTTCAAAAATATAAAAAATATTGCACACGAAATAATCAAAGATCCAAAGATAGTAAGTATTAAACCCTTGGCTACATGCTTAGGTAAAGTAGGCATTTCGCTATCAAAAATTTCATTATCCTCATATGAATTATCATTACCATTTAAATCTTTATTACCTAAAAACAAGTTATCCCGCTGTTTATTATCACTCAATATAACATCATCTCCTTATGCTTATCTTAAGAAAAAATTTTTCCTATCAAATTTCTATTCCCATTATAAAAAGACTTATAATCTAAAACCTTTCTCCCAATTCTTTGAAGCTCCAAGAGCAAAAGAATTCCATCCCCAGTTTTCACAAAAAGACCTTTATCTTGATCAAATGAAACAATCTCACCTATCGCATGACTACTATAATCGCTAGTCTTTATAAAGTCGGCTCTATGAAAAATAATTTCATCTGTATCAAGTCTAGCTCTTGCAAGTGGCCAAGGATTGCAAGCATTAATTCTATTCTTAATTTCGAAAGCGCTCAAGCTAAAATCAATAATTCCATATTGCTTGCTTAAAAAAGAACAATATGTTGCTTTTATCGAGTCTTGAGGAATCCCAATATTACCCTTCTCTAACTCATTTAAAGCCTCTAAAACAAGTTCATAGCTACTTAAAGAAACATATTTAAAAATATCAGCACTTGTATTAAAGCTCTTTATTTCAAAATGACTCTGTGTTAAAATATTGCCACTATCCATCTCTAAATCCATCTTTTGAACAGTAATCCCACTAATAATATCGCCATTCAAAATAGCTGTTTGAATGGGAGAAGGACCTCTGTATCTTGGTAAAAGGGAAGGGTGCACATTTAAACTGCCCATTGGAAAAACATTTAAAAATTCTTGCCTGAATATTTTCCCATAAGAGAAAACTAACATAACCTCAGGATTTAACCTCTTAACAACTTCTATTGCATCAGAATTAAGCACCAGAGGATCTAGCACTGTAATATTTCTATTAATAGCTTCAAGCTTGATTTCATTACCTCGTAAATGCAAACCACGACCACTAGGCTTGTCAGGTACCGTTAGTACACCAACTACATTGTGCTGATCTGCAACTTTTTTTAAAACTTCTATAGCAATGCCATCAGAGCTTGCAAAAAATACTCTCAAATCTTAACAAGCCCCCTTTTTTTCATATAAGACCTCATCAGCTTATTTCTAAGCTTGTTTTCATAATAGTCAATAAAAAGCACCCCTTTTAAATGATCCATCTCATGCTGAATAATCCTAGCTAAAAGACCTGAATTTTCAATTTTAAAAACCTTGCCATTTTCATCATAAGCTTCCACTACAATAGATTTTGGTCTCAACAAATCATAATAAACCCCAGGAATACTCAAGCAACCTTCCCTATAAACATCAAGCTCAAAAGAAGTTTCTGTTATTAAAGGATTAACAAAGATTAAAGGTTTCGACATTCTATCTTCTCTAACTACAAAGATAGACAAATCAAGCCCCACCTGTGGTGCTGCTAGTCCAACACCATTACTAATATCCATCAATTTTAACATTTCAAAAGCAGTATTCTTAATTTTATCATCAATCTTTAAAACTGATCTCGTATTTACCCGAAGTAAATCATCAGGATATAAAACCATTTTCATAAAATCCTCAAAACCATTTAAACTTAAATTATGACTTTATCTTGCCAAAAGGCTTCCACTCCTCATTTGCTGTCTCCGAGAAATAAATATTACCCTGCAGAGACTTAGGAAAAGCATAAAGCTTATCTTCATTCTCATCTCTGAATACCAAGAACTCCTTAAGTTCTCTCTGTGAAGGAAGAAGCTTCTTATCTTGGCCATTCATTTTCAATCTCCAATGACCATCCAAGGTTTTATAGAAAAATACCTTGTCATCAAAAGTATTAATTTCATAGTTGTTCCTTTTCTGAATAATGTCATCTAATTTAGAAATCCCTAAAACATAACTTAGGAACTCCTTATCAAACCGAACAGCATCCTTAATAGACCCAACATAAGTGGCCTTAATTTGTTCACTTTTTGAATCAACAAAAAACAAAGTAGGACTTTTTTTTAAACTAATCTCACCAAAAATTTCATTATTCACATCAATAACTAAAAAAATATTATTTTGTGCAATAACTTTAAGAATTTTATCATCTTCAAAGGAATTAAAAAACTCCTTTATTAAATTATCTTTAACCTCTCTTCCAACCAATATTAAAACATTTTTATCCAACCTTCGAGCTTCATTCATCGCATTTTGATAAGAATTCTCAAAAATAATATCTGAGAAAAGTGAAAATAAATTTACAAACCCTAAAGTAATAAATATTATAAATTTCATATTTTACTAGTTAATGTTTCTAAAAACCTCAACTCTTCACCACTAAAATATTCTTTCAAACTAAAATACACAAATTCATGATAACGATTAATATACTGCAATTCATCTTCTGAAAGCATTTCACTTACTATTAATTCTTTTTCAAAAGGCACAAGAGTCAAATTTTCAAATTCCAAAAAATTTCCAAATTCATTTGAATAACTTTGCCTCACAAAAACTAAATTTTCAGTTCTAATCCCATGCTTATCAACACGATAAATCCCAGGCTCAATTGAAGCAATCTCAGAACCTTTAAAAGAATAAGTAGAATAAGGACTAATAGAAACAGGAAGCTCATGAACATTAAGAAAAAATCCTACCCCATGCCCAGTTCCATGAGCAAAATTTAATCCTTTCCTCAATAAAGGAAGTCGAGCAATACCATCAAGAGAAGCTCCCGAGGTACCAAATGGAAATTTTAAAGATGCAAGAGTAATAAAAGATTTCAAAACAAGAGTATAGTCTTCTTTCTCTTCGCAAGATGCCTCCCCAATTAAAATAGTTCTTGTAACATCTGTTGTCCCAAGCTCCATATAAGAACCCCCAGAATCTATTAAAAGCAATCCGCTAGAATCTAACTTCTTCCCTCTCTTAGGACTATAATGAGGCAGTGCTGCATTTTCTTTAAATCCAACTATTGAGTCAAAACTAGAACTAAAAAATTCATTATTCAACATCCTAAAGCTCAACAGCATATTTGCAATATCAACTTCATCCAAACTAGACAGCTCATCCCTACTTAAACTCTTAAATTTATATAAAAATTTAATTAAACTTACACCATCAATAACATGCGCCTCTTTCATTTTGACAATCTCATAATCAGATTTTATCGCCTTAAGTTCATTAACAATACTTTGTCCAAGCACCACATTTGACTCACCAATAGATTCCAATATTTGAACATTACTATCAACTGATACAAAAAATTTTCCTTCATGCTTGATTTCTTTTAAAAAGGAATAAAAATTGGCATAATCTTCAATCTCAAAACCCTCACTCTCGAGTTTCTCTTTAAGCTCAGCATCAAGTCTATCAACATTGATAAAAAGAACATTTTTATGCCCTTTACTCCTAGTGATAAACAAAAAAGCATAAAATAAAGCCGATGCTTCTATATCTAAGCCTCTCAAATTTAAAATCCAAGCTACCTCATCCAAAGAACTTACAATGTAAAAATCAATTGCCTTTTCCTCTAACTTTACATTAAGATTGCTAATCTTATCAGCTCTTTTATTGTTTTTCTGAGCTTCACTCAATTCAAATATTTGATTAGCTTCTAATCTAGGTCTATCTTGCCAAATTTCAGAGATTAAATCTTCATTTAAAATCTCAATATCCGTATTCCTACAAATTTTTACCAAGTCATTATAAAACTTTATACTAACATCTTCAGCATAAACTCCAAGTCTTAACCCCTTAAGACTTGCGTTTATGTAGCCAAAAATATCCGGATAATCCTTGACCCCAAGCTTCATTAACTTAAATCCAGTTCCCTCAAGTTCACTTTCTGCCTGCAAAAAATATCTACCGTCCGTA
This sequence comes from Candidatus Borreliella tachyglossi, assembly GCF_003076595.1. Taxonomy (NCBI): domain Bacteria; kingdom Pseudomonadati; phylum Spirochaetota; class Spirochaetia; order Spirochaetales; family Borreliaceae; genus Borrelia; species Candidatus Borrelia tachyglossi. Next base: position 63,008 of record NZ_CP025785.1, read on the forward strand.
AAAAGCAGTGCCTCTGCTCCTGTCACAATTACTATTCCAGCACTTCCTGTAAATCCTGTCATAAACTTACGAGCATCAAACCTAGCATGAAAATATTCACTCATATGTGGATCATAACTTGCTATCAAATATGCATCAATCTCACTTTTAATCATCAGATTTCTCAAAGATAATATTTTGCTATTAACCTCCATACAAGTAAACTCCTTTAAACCAATAAAAACTAATTCTCATTTATTATAACAAATAATTCAATTTTAAAAAATTTCTTTATTTGCTATACTTTAAATCAAGAGTAAAATCAAAGGACAAAGTATGAGGAATATAAAGGCTATTGCTTCCGATCTTGATGGGACACTTTTGCTTTCAAAGAGCCAAATAGGAGCTTTTAGTGAACTTGTAATAAAAAAACTAACTAAGGAAAATAAAAAATTTATTATTGCAACGGGAAGAAGTAAAAATGAAATTATACCTCTTATAAAAAATTTAAACTCCCATGTTTCATTCTTTATAACATTAAATGGAGCAAGGGTCTACAATCATCGATGGAACTTGATACGCAGTTATGATCTATCTCCCGACATTGTCAACGAGATATTAAACCTTAGAGAAATCAAATATAAAAACATGCCTCATTTTTTACAGAAATCTGATGCTGATGATGACAGGCTTTATGTTGACAACATAACTAAAAATGCTATTAGCTATGTACTAAAAGAACGCGAATTATCAAAAACACATAAATACATAGAACATGAACTAAAAGACCCAAGTACAACATTCCATGAAGTCAATAACTTTAAAGAACTTAAAAATTTTGATAACATAGCAAAGATTATGCTGTATGATGAAGAAGCACGACTAATAAAATACGAAGCAATGATTCTAGAAAAATACAACAAGGAAATAAATGTTTACTTATCAACACCAAATTCACTTGAAATTGTTAACAACAGAGTTTCAAAGGGTAGTGCATTAAAGGATGTTCTTGAAAGGATTAAAATTGATTTAAGCGAAGTAATTGCATTCGGTGACGGATTTAATGACGTTGATATGCTAGAAAATGTAAAAAAGGGATTACTAATGGGAAACGCAAATTACAGATTAAAGGAAATGTTATCTCATTTAGAAGTAATTGGCACAAACGATACCGAAGCTGTTGCGCACTATATTAATGACAATATTCTAGAAGAGCCTGTATAGGAGATATTATGGAAAAAGATTTAATAAAATATGCAGAACTTATTATTTTGAAAGGAATTAATTTACAAAAAAGTCAATGCGTATTAATTACGGGCTCAATTGCAAATTATGAATTTTTAAGGATTCTTACAAAAAAAGCTTATGAGCATGGTGCTAAGTATGTAGAATTAAATATTGAAGACGCTGACATTTTAAAAGCTAGATTAGAATCATCAAAAGGAAATTCCTTGGAATTTATCCCAAACTTTCAGCATAAATTTTTTGAAGAAATGGTAAATGACAAATGGGCAAAGATACGCGTTGATGACACGGAAAATTTAGATATATTAAAAAATCTCGACAGTAAAAAATTATCAACATACTTTAAAACAATCAGGAAAGCATCAAAAAATGTTACAAGTGCAACAATGAATAACGAATTACCTTGGTGTATAATTTGTGCACCAGGGCCAAAATGGGCTGCTAAGGTTTTAAATAAACCTGAGGGTCAAGAAACATTAGAAGAATTTTTTGAAATTCAAAAGAAAATAATGCTACTTGATTCAAAAAATCCAATAGAAGCGTGGGAGCTCCATGGGAAAAAACTTCATCAAAGATGTGATATTTTAAATAAACTCAAACTAGAAAAGTTAGTTTTTAAAAATCAGAAAACAAATTTAGAAGTATATCTATTAGAAACTTCCATTTGGACAGGCGGGAGTGAAAAGGTAAAGGGAACAAACATTGAGTTTAATGCAAATATGCCTACAGAAGAAGTTTTTACAACCCCAGACTATAAAAAAACAAACGGTATCGTGTATGTTACTCGTCCAGTAATGGTACTTGGCAACTTAATAACTGGAATATGGATGAAATTCAGCGAAGGTAAAGTAATCGATTTTGGATGCGATGATGCACACTCAAAAACAATACTTAAGAGACATCTAGAAACGGACGCACAAGCAAAATATATAGGTGAGGTTGCATTAGTAGACTGCACCTCTCCAATATATCAAAGTGCTCTTATATTCTATAGCATACTATATGATGAGAATGCAAGTTGCCACATTGCACTAGGAGGTGCTTATTCATCTTGTTTAAGCAATGAAGAACAAATAAAAACTGAGATGGAAAAATTGGATTATGGATGTAACGTTTCTTTAATTCATACAGATTTTATGATTGGCAGTAACGACATAAACGTTATTGGAATCGACAAGACAAGAGTGGAGCATCCACTAATACAAAATGGAAAATTCGTAATATAGGGCGGGAGTAATTAAATAATGGTAAAAGAGTTATTTGCAAACGACCTTTTCTTATCTTGTTTCGTTTCAGGAATTGTTGCACAAATTATCAAATATGCTATTCAAGCAATGAAAACAAGAAAAATTAAATTAAATCCAACATATCTTCTAAAAAGCATCTTCTTTGAAACAGGCGGGATGCCAAGTAGTCACTCTTCAACAGTCACAGCTCTTGCAGCATCAATATTCATAACAGAGGGAATAAATACTAATTTTATTATTGCCCTTGCTTTCGCTTTAATCACAATAAGAGATTCATTTGGAGTTAGGTACATGGCAGGCGTTCAGGCAGAATATCTAAATGATTTATCCGAACAATTGAAAATGACAATTGAAATTGAACCTTTAAAAATAAAAGTAGTTAAGGGTCACAACAAAAAGGAAGTATTCACAGGAATACTTATTGGACTAATTTCTGCATGGGCAATATGCAATCGAATAATATAAATAACAGATTATAAAGGTAAAAATGAACCTACTAAAGTTTTTGCATATATTGCTAATACTATTTTTCACCTCCTGTAACATGGCAAAGTTTGGGGATTACAAACCGATATACTTCAAAAGCGAAGAAGATTTAAAGCATGCAAGTATTTATATAAATTCACTAGGATATAAAACAATATCCGAATATACAACGAAAATAAGTATATTAGACTTTCCAGATTTCAAAGAAATAACAATATATGAGGCAATGAAACTCAATGATTATGATCTCAGGAAAGACTTGTTTTTAAAAAAACTCCCTAATCTCTTCAATCTAGAGAACAAAAAAATACTCTACGTCGACTCACAATTTACTAATAATGATCTTATAAAACTAAAAAAAGATAAAAATATTGAAGCAGACATGCATTCCCTTCACTACAAAACTAAAATTAATTATTTTTCAATCATAATATTTATATCAATCATGATGCTTTTATTAATGTTAAACATGAAATATGTACCCTTTATGTTGACCTTTTTCACAGCCTCATGCACCATATTGATATTTAGCAATGCCATGCCATATTTTTATCCCTTAACAATACTTGCTTACCTACTATTCGCATTAATTGATAATTTTAACAAGAATTACAATAAGATATATTTGAAAGAAATCAGCTTTTTAACATTAATGAAGAAAATAAAATTTCCAATTTTCTTATTTTTATTTATAGTCTTGTACTTTATCGTGATAAGCAATTTTCTAATTACTAATCTTGAACCAATTTTTATCATTTTTGTATCCATATCAACTCTTTGTATTTTCTTAATATTTACTTGGATAAAAACTGAAAGCAACTTCAAAGATACATTTTTATTTTTAATTGAAATAAAAGAACAAAAAAGAGAGGTCAGAAATCTAAGATTAAAGATTATCATACATCTAATGCTATTTATAGCCTCATTAATGCCATTCTTTTACTCGCAACACATACTCAATTCTTATAAAAATTCTAATTATCTTTATAGTAAAAATTTGAACTATTTTGATTATCTAAACCCTGAAAATATTTACTTAACAGCGGGATACACTGAAGAGATTCCTAACATTGTAGGATATATGGCTCATATTCTTTACCAAAATGAACTTAAATATAAAATAACATCTAAATATGGTGAAGTGAAAAAAAATATAGAAGAAGATTACTTCAAAATAGAAAATAACAAAATAATCATCAATCCAAAAACTGTATACAAAGTAGATAAAGAATTTATATCTAGTAACCTTAATCAAGAATTCTCAAGACTATTCCTATACAATGGAAACCCAATCTTAATATATAAAGAGGTACATGCCAATATTACAACAATTCAAGACAATATTTCAACTTTATTCGCCCTTTCTTTGCCATTCTTCTTGTTGCTATTCCTATTTAAAGCAATAAGATTTACAATTCTTTTAAATATGAGTGAAAAAAGCTATAGAAAATATACTAAAGGGAATATTTAATGCCTAACTCAGAATCACAAGAAATAAAAATAGAAATAAAGAATCGATATAAAGTAAATATAGATGAAATTCAAATCCCTGAATACGTTCTAATTCCACTAGAAACGGAAAACTCGAAGTCTACAATATATGTCGTTGAAAATCAAAGAATCGAGGAAGGCCAAATACTATCAAAAAATACAAGCATAGAACTATACACATATTCCCCAATATCTGGAATAATAGAGAAAATATATATCGCTAACCTTCCAAATGGAACTCAATTAAAATCAGCATTAATAAGATTTCAAGGAAGAATTAAAAATGAAAAGGAACCGCCCGCTGAGGATGAGTCAAGAGAGAAAACACTAGAAAAATTAATTCGCCTAGGAATTCCTTGGTTTAATGAAAATTCACTATTTCAATATGTAAGTAAATGTAAAAAAATAGACAAGATGATTTTACTAATAAACGGAAAAGATCCCTTTACAAACATTTCAGAAACATTAATAAAAGAAAAATTAGATGAAATTACTTATGGACTTGAGATAATCAATAAAATTTTTAAATTCAAAGAAATACTAGTAGTTTTAAGCAATTATAACTTAAAAAAAGAACTTGAAAATTTAAATATTTTTAAAGATGAAAGATTCATAACTAAACTCATTCCTAATACTACACATCCATATGCAAATCATGAAATGATAATGCACTTTTTATACAATGAAGATAGCATGCTTGAGGACATAAACCCCAATAAAAACATACTTCTAACTAATGTCGAAGACCTTTACAATGTTCATAAGGTAATTAAAACAAGCATCCCATACAAAGAAAAGTTTATCGCTGTAAATGGCAATCAAAAAATGCAAAACAAAATAATAAAAGTCAAAATTGGAACATCGATCCGCCAAATCATAGATGAAGAGATCGATATAGCAAAATACGATATATTTCTAAATAACCCAGTAAATAAAATAAAAATAAATAACCTAAATATACCCATCACAAGAGATATATATAGCATTACGATTTTACGAAAAGAATCACTATGGAACAAGATAAAGCTCCTAAAAATCCCAAGTTTTTCACCACTATATATTGAAGAGATTATTTTTTCAAAAATTAAGGGTAAAATGCAACATAAGAATACAAAATTAAAATTCCTAGAATATAGTGAAACTGAAATTGAGGAAGAGATAAATAAGGTCCAAAAAGAAATAAAGGAAAAACTATTAAATATTACCCCAAAAAATGAGCCAATATACACTGAAAATAATCTAAAAGATATCTATCTAACTATTATATTAGCACTAACTCCTAGTTTAATATTTTCTTTCACAAACAGTACAAAATTTTTAATTGATGCCTTAATATTAACGCTAGTAAGCTTAGCGTTATATGCTATAATGATGCTAAAGACCAAGCATAAATGTCTATCCTTCTTAATATATTCTGCATTAGTTATTAATATAGTGCTACCTTTAAATCTCCCTATCATATTAAAAATAATTGCACTACTTTTTACATTCTTAGTACTTTTTTATTTCTCAAAGCTTTCCAAATTCCTTGTAAACCCTATATTAATTTCTTTTATGTTTTTATTGCTCAATTTTCCATTAAGCTTTAAACAAATATATCCAGAAGAACTTTTAAGACAAGAAGAGATAATTCCCACTTGGGCTAAAGTAACTAAAAGAAATCCAAATATTACAAGTTTAGAAAGCTTAACAGAATTTAAAAGGCATGAAAACAAACATATTGACATGATTGAAAAATTTATAAACGAAAAAATACTGTCTAATTTTAATATCATCATACCAAGATTCCACATTGAAAGCTTGTTGGGTCTACAAAACGAAAAATATTTGTCACCTATTCTGATTTATATTGGATTTTCATTTATTCTAGGAAAATTCATTATCAATACATTAATACCATTATCTTTTTATATAAGCCTGATGCTCATTAGCTATATGCTAAAAGTCATGAATATTTACAGTTATATAAGTTTTGATATGGTAAGTCTACTAATATCTCCAATTCCAATGCTCTTAGTATTAACAATGGGTACAGAATTGCAAATATCACCTCCCTTTAAATTTGAACAAATACTTTATGGCCTCATGTTATCTCTAGTTTATCTTATAACACTAGGTTATATTCCATTTGAAACATTGTCAGCTATCATAGCCATTTTTATATCACAGGTAAGTTCAACATTAATAAAAAGATATAGCTTAACATTTCAAATTAAAAAAATATTACACCATTTGAATATGAATAAATTAAAAGCAATAGAACATAAAAATGAAACTGGAGAAGAAATTATAAAATTATGACAAATAGCTTACTAATGTATGTATTAGTAAACAATCTGATACTCATACATTTTATCGGACTTGAAGACATAAAAATAAAAGATATTAAAGCATTAGCAAAAAAGTATTTAATAATCATAATAACTTCTCTATTAATTTATTCAAGTCTTTTTTATTTGTATAAAGCATTCTCTGAGAATAATTTATTATTTATAATACCAATCGTATATATAATAGTAATTTACATGCTAATAATGGTACTTAAATCCTTAAACAATATTTTAACTATCTATAATAAACAATCGAAATATTCAAACGATTTCCTGCTCTCCAATAGTAGTTTAGTTGCAATAACATTCTTTGCTCTCGATCAAAGCCATAGCTTTTTAGAAGGAATTGGAATACTCATTCTATCTTTATTAGCAGTATTAATATCTCTTATATTAATACTGCTAATAAAGAGAAATTTTGAAAAAGGATTAACATCTAAAATATTAGATAATGAATCAATGTATTTTTTTATAATGTTTATTTTATCTCTAATTCCAAATATAATTATCTTAATAAATAATAACGAGAGTTTATCATGAAAGAAAAAATAAATGAGCTTCTGGAACAAATTCAAAATGTTTGGAGGAGACTTTGACAGCGACAAGATCAAGGCACAACTTAAAGAATACGAAACACAAATAAATGATGGGAATTTTTGGGGCGATAATAAAAAAGCACAAGAAATTCTTAAAGAACAAAATGTTTTAAAAGCTAAAGTAGAACCTTGGGAAGACTTAATATACAAGCTTGAGGATTTAAGAGAACTCTCTGAGATCACAGAGAGTGAAGAAGATATGATATTAATAGAAAATGAAATTCATACACTCAGAGAAAAATACAAAAATCTCCTCACATTATCTTATTTTAAGGAAGAAATTGACATAAATAACGCATTCTTAACAATACACTCAGGTGCAGGTGGCACAGAAGCCTGTGATTGGGTTAGCATGCTATATAGAATGTACTTAAGATATGCTGAGAGGCGTGGATACAAAACAGAACTCATAGACTTACTTGAAGCCGAAGGAGGAATTAAATCTGTTACAGTCGAAATAAAAGGCGAATACTCCTATGGCCTTTTAAAAAGCGAAGTCGGAATACATCGCCTTGTAAGAATTTCTCCCTTTGACGCCGCAAAAAAAAGACACACATCTTTTGCATCCATTTTTGTTGATCCTGTAATTGACGAAAGAATTGACATAATAATTAAACCAGAAGACATCAGAGTTGACACATATAGGGCCTCTGGTGCAGGTGGCCAACATGTCAACAAAACATCGTCAGCCGTCAGAATCACCCACCTTGAAACAGGCATAGTAACTCAATCCCAAAGTGACAGAAGCCAACATAAAAATAAAGAGTTGGCAATGAAAGTATTAAAATCAAGGCTGTATGAACACTATAAAGCATTAGAGCAAAAGCGCTGTCAATCTAAGCAAGAAGAAAAAAAAGATATATCTTGGGGAAATCAGATAAGATCCTACGTATTTCAACCTTACAATTTAGTAAAAGATCATAGAACAAAATTTGAAAATCCCAATATTATCTCTGTTATGGATGGAAATATTGATAACTTTATAGAAGAATATCTAAAATGGAAAAGTTTAAGTTAGGTTCAATAATACTATTTTCAATAGTATCAATAAATCCATTATATCCTCAAAGTCACATTGAGTACGGTTTTTCTTATATTATTAACACAAAAGAAGCAAACGCAAATCTTAAAGAAGGAATTGAAAAAACACTAGACAAGATTTATGAGACAATAAGTGAACATATCATAAATAAAGATGACAAAGATTTCATCAAAAATATTTACATACATCAAGATATAATAAACAAAGAAAAAGAAATTAGCAATCTAAAAGAAGACACAGATAAAAAAAGACTTCAAAACACAATAAGCTCAAGAGAAGAAAATAACATAGAAATAAAAATTGATGACCTTAAAGGCGACATTGAAAATATTAAACTTAAACAAAAAGAACTTGAAGTGTATTTTACAAATTTAAAAAAGATAAAAGCTAAATTCAAAAAAATTAAAGAGAAAATAAATCTATCCAATGTAAACACAGAATTTTTAATAAGCGAAGGACTATTTTTTATCAACTATATTAATTTTAAAAGAGTAGAAAAATATTACCTAATTGAAATTAGCAATATCACTCCTCAAGGCATCAAGGTTAAACGAGAGGTTTTTAAACTATCATCATCCGCTGATGATATTGCATATAAAATAGCAGAGCTTAGTCTTAAGGAAATATTAGGGAGAGAATTTATCAAAATTGGAATAAATGTCTTAAATAATCTAGATGCCAAAATATATATAAACGAAAAATTTGTATCAAAAGGAATATATAATGATGATACCTTTGATATTTCCGAATTGACAAACAACGAAATTGAAATTAATATCGTAAGTAGAACTTTTAAACCTTACTCAGTAAAGCAAACTATAAAAAATGGAGACACCATTATTTTAAATGTTAGCTTACAAAAAGAATCCGCTAAAACAATACCAATTACAAGTAATGTAACATCCAAAGTATTCAGAAAAGGAATATTCATAGGTGAAACTCCAATCGATATTGAAGAACCTGAGAACATAGAATCTATTCTCTTACAAGCTGAAGGATACAAAAACATGTTCAAAATGATAAAAAATGAAGACACAGCAATTCATGTAGAAATGTTGCAAAAGAATAAAAGCCAACTTACTATCGTAAGGGATATATTCTATATAAACCTTGGAGTTTTCACATTAAGCCTAATAGGCACTATCTTTGCAGGCACTCTGTACAATGAATCATCAGAACTTTACAATATAGCTTCACAAAATCTTATTATCCAGAAAATAACGCCTCAAGATCTATACAATACAAAATCAGAACAAATGATTACAACATTCCTACTTGGCGCAGGGGTAACTCTTTCTGTTGGCAGTTTTATTCCATTAATAATTCATTTGGTACAATATATTCAAGAGGCAAGCAAAGGTGAATAAATGACTGTAAAATTATTTAATAAATATCAAGAAACAGGAGAATGAAACTTTTGGGCATTTTTGAAAAGATAAAAAATCTATTTAAGAACAAAGAACAGTTAGCAATATTTGAAAATCTAGAAGATATCCTCTTAGAGGCAGATATTAAAAATGACATCGTAATTGAGATAATAGAAAATATAAAAAAATTTAAAGTTAAAGGAGAAGAAGATACGCTTTTTAGGCTCAAAGAACTTTTGAAAAATTACATAAACCAACAAACCCTTAACTTAGAGAATCAAAAATTAAACATCTTATTAATCATTGGAGTAAACGGTGTTGGCAAGACTTCAAGTATTATAAAACTTGCAAATAAGCTTAAAAATCAAGGTCAAAATGTGTTAATAGCAGCTGCAGACACATTTAGGGCAGCGGCAATTGAACAAATTAAAATACAGAGCGAAAAAATTGGGATTAAAGTTATCTCTCAGAAACAAGGAAGCGATGCATCCGCAGTAATATTTGACAGCATTACAAGCGCAAAAGTTAAAGGTTATGATACCTTAATCATTGATACAGCAGGAAGACTTCAAAATAAAGAAAACCTAATCAAGGAACTCCAAAAGATGGATAATGTAATCAAAAAGCAAATAGTAGATATAAATGTCAACTACAAAAAAATACTAGTAATAGATTCTATCTCTGGGAAGAATATCAACAATCAAACAGAAATATTTAACCAAGCAATAGAGATTGATGGCATCATAGCCACAAAGTTTGACTCATCATCTAGAGCTGGTGGAATAATAAATATTTCAAAGCTATTTAAAAAGCCAATATACTTTTTTACATTTGGAGAAAAAGTAGAACATATCAAAGAATTTAATATCGATGACTACTTTAATAAATTACTATGACAAATAAGATATTAATATCACTTTTTATATTTATAACACCTATGGCATATGGACAAAACTATTTCATTTCTGATGTATTTTTCAACAAATATCAAGAAATATATGAAATCCCAAAAACAGGATTTTACATTGAATATGAAAAATTTTACGAGGTCGAAAAATTTAGTCTTTTTAAAGATTTGCAATTAATAAAATACAAAACAATAGAAACAATAGAAGATACAAAAAAAATAGCATATTATAATGAAAAAGATATCAAAACAAAAGAAGAAATTTATGACAACCTACATAATAAAATACAAGAGATAAAATACAGTACTAAGGGAATAATCCTTGAATCTGTAAATTACTTTTACACAAATAACGATTTAACTTACAAGGAAATACAAATTTTAGATAAAAAGCCAAAAAAGCTATACTACACGAAAGACACCGATGGAAAGCTTTTAAAAATAACGGGTTCAGACTTTCAAGTTTGGAATTATGGAGTCAATGGTGAACTTAAGTCAACATACTTTGACATAAAAAAATCTAAAACAAAGGTCATCACATACGATGAAAACAAGAGGCACCTAGAAAGTATTACACTAGCTAAAAATAAGATACAAGCTAAAGAAAAAAATGAATATTTAGATGATAAGGAAATAATAAATACCCTTGAAGAGGGCAATATAAAAACCATATCAAAATATCAAGGAACTAACTTAATTCGAAAAGAAATATATGAAAATAACGAACTAATAAAGACAAGTGATTTTGAATATAATGCATCTGGAATCGTTACAGTTGAAAATGTAACTACAAAAGAAAAGAAAAAAGAATTCAACACTAAAACAGAGTATGAATATAACTCTGACAATAAATTAATGCTAAAAAGATTCTATGAAAATGATTTAATCACATTAAAAACTGAGTATTTTAGCGATAGTGAATATGAACAAGAAATATATTATGATGGACAACCTATCTTTAAAGTAAGGTATAAAAATGACGAAATTATTGAAGAGATCAATAAAGATATCGCTAGAGACGACAATGAGATTAAATAAATTTTTATTAAAAAGATTAATTCTAGATGAGAAAAATAGCTCATCACTTTCAATAGTCATAATCTTAAGCATAGTACTTGGCCAAGTAATTATTATTATTACAATATCAATCATGAATGGCTTTCAAAATGACTTTTTTACAAGTATATCTACGCTAGAAAGTGGGAATTTAAAAATAGAAAGCACATTAAATAATCAAGAAGTTACTGCTTTAAGAAACATAAACGAGATAATTCAAATAAACAAAATATATGAAACGCAAGGAATTGGAATTGAAAGCTACTACTATCCAAGCATTCTAAACATCATTGCTCTTGACACAAAAGACATCATCGAAGATGTAAATTTCATTTCTCTCACGGGTCTTTCCAAATCTGACCTTGATCTTAATGATGATGAAATCATCATCGGTGATGTACTCTCATACAATTTAGGTCTATTTGAAGGAGATACCATAGGATTAATAGTAAGTGATGAAATACAAGAATTGCAAACATTGCAAAATGAAATAAAACACTTCAAAATAAGATCCATTTTTAAGGGTAACTATTCCAAAATAAATGAATCTACAGTATTCATGAACATTAACTACTTTTACAAAAAAAACATCATAAAAGATTCAGATATCAGTTATCAAATAAAAACACGAAACTTATATCCAAGCCAAGCATTAAAAACCGAAATAAAAAATATTAATCCAAACATTGAGTTTAAGACTTGGAACGAATATAATAGGGAACTCTACAAAGCACTAAAAATAGAGAGGAGTACAATGTTAATCATTTTAACAACTATATTTCTTGTTATTGCTGTTAATACATATTACCTACAAAAAAGAATACTAATAAACAAAAGCAAATCAATCTCAATAATCTTATTTCTAGGTCTTAAATCTCAAAAGATCAGACAAGTCTTCTTAATCCACTCAGCAATAATTTGTATCCTAGGAGGTATTATTGGATTAGTTGCAGGTATTCTAATATCCTTAAACATTAACGAAATCTTAAATTTAATTGATATTATAATGAATAGCGTAATAAATACTATTAATTACATATGCAAGCTAGAGCTACAAAATGTCAAAATAAAAATAGTAAAAACCATACTTACTCCTAAAATATTCTTAAGCGACTTACTATTTACACTATTTTTTGCTTGCTTTTTTACAATGTGGTCAAGCCTAAGGGTAACAAACAAGATTAAACATATTGATAAAATAAATGGAAAAATATAAATGAAAAATAATATACTCATTATCAAAGGAATTCACAAAACATACTCTAAAAATAAAACAAAAATAAAAGTAATAGAAAATCTGAATTTACATGTAAAAAGCGGCGACTTTATTTCAATTCAAGGAAAAAGTGGATGTGGCAAATCAACACTTTTTAACATCATATCAGGGATTGATAAAATGGACTCAGGTGAGATAATATCATGTGGAATATCTTTAAGAGATTCAAATGAGAAAACACTAAGTTTTTATAAAAATAAAAAAATAGGTCTTGTTTTTCAAAACCATAATTTAATTGATGAGTTTAGTGTATTTGAAAATATTATCTTACCTAAAATCATTGAAGGACAAGACAACTTAGAGACAATAAAGCAAAAAGCTCTAAATTTAATGAAAATATTAGAAATAGATATAAGAGCAGAACATTACCCTTCAGAGCTATCAGGTGGCGAAGCACAACGAGTAGCAATTGCAAGAGCTTTAATCAATGACCCAAATATAATTTTATGTGACGAGCCTACTGGCAATCTGGATACTACTACTGCAAAGACGGTAGAATCTCTACTAATAAATACAGCAAAAAAATTTGGAAAAACACTAATCTTAGTTAGTCATAATCCAGAATTCTCCAATAAAGCAGACATAAAATATGAACTTAAAGACAAGGCACTAAAGAGAATATAATGCATCCAAATATTAAGGAACTTGCTAAGATAGCATATATAATCTTTATAAATTCAAAAAATAAAAAGGCTCTAATTGGTTCTGGGATATCCTTAAGCTTAGTAATGATTCCTTTAATTATTGTTTACTACATGTCAAGCAACATTATGAATTCTACAATAGAGAAATATATTGAAAATGAAGGATTCTCTGTGCAAATTGAATATAATGAACCTCTAAAAGACTCCTATCTTAGATCAAAACTAGAACAATTTAAGACAGAATACAAACATGATGAACTAAGATATTTTTTCGAAAGAAGAACCTACGGAATAATTGGGAATAGCAAAAAACAAGGCGCATTAATAAGAGCGATAGAAAGCAAATTTATTGATGAGAACACGCATATAAAATTAATAGAGGGCAAGAAAAGTTTATCAAAAGACGAAATATTAATATCAAAACAAATCCAAAATAAACTTAATTTAAACATAAATGAATCTATCTATATAGTAGTACCTAATAGTAAGTATAAAAAAATACTACCCAGAGCAAAACAATTTAATATATCTGGAATCATTGAAACAGGTTTAAGGGAAGTTGATAAAAACTTAGTTCTCATCTCACTGCAAGATTCGAATATAATGTCGGAAGCGTTCTCTAAAAGCATAATTGGCCTTTCGATCACACTCAATACTAAAGAAAAAACTGACCTTTTAAAGAGAGAGATTGAAAAAGATTTTCAAGAATACAAAATAAAAACATTCTACGAGCTTTATTTGAATAAATATATGAACTTAGATACTAGCAAAAAACTTTTAATATTTATTATGGCATTTATTGTAATATTTGCAAGTATTAATATATCTTCATCCCTTTGTATGTTAATACTTGAAAATAAAAAGAAAATTGCAATACTGAAATCAATTGGAATGAACAATTTAAGCCTCAAAATAATATTTATATTAATAGCCTTTATTCTAAGCTCAGTATCTTGCATAATAGGAATACTAATTGGAAACTACATAATCATAAACATCTCACACTTAATTAATATAATAGATATTATTGTTAATACAATTTCTAAAACATTTGGCGCTGACAATACAGAACTTTTAAATTCTGATTATTATATCTCTGAACTTAATATTAAAATAAGCATGAAATTTAGCTTAATTATTCTAGTATCCTACACATTAATAAGTATCGCAACAACACTTATTCCTCTAAATATTACCTCGAAGCTTAAAGAAAAAGATATACTAAGATAGATGTTCAGCTTTCAATTATCCACAATATCATCTTGTAACCACATTTACAATCTTAATAGAAGATAATTCTTCCCTAATATTTGGATAAATCTCTTTTGGAAAAATAGTCTTTAATGAAAAACTTTGCCTAGAGTAAGGTTTAAGAAAAGAATTTGCCTCAGAAATTAACTTCCGTCTCAAAGACCTAATAACATTACCCTCCCCAGACATATAAGCAACCTCAACTTCCAAACTTTTAATATCATCCTTTAAGTTATTGTAAACTTCTATTAAAGAATTTGCCTCATAGATTCCAAAAAATTCATTAAAATAACTTCCAAGGTATTTAAAATTTAAAATTGAAGAACTTGTATCCAAATTAACACTAAAAGTATTATCAACTTCATTAAAAAATTCAATCAAACGTATATCAAGAACTATCTTCTTAGGATGTCCCTTAATCTCTTTAGAAAGATTGTATATAAAATCAATTGGGACATAAACTCCTTTACTCCATTTATTGGGAAAATCACTTGCCTTTTCAAAAACTTTATTAAACATAGGCTTACCTAAATCATCATAAACAGTCACACCATAAGAAACCCGCTTAATAGCTTCCTTATCTGAAATAACTCCTGCTTTTAATTGATAAGCATGTGCATCCTCAAAAACTAATACCTTAGCATCTTCAACTTCAACATGATACAAGGCAGAAGCAGAAATATCAAGATTAGCAGATTCAACTATCAAATCAGATGCCCTTGTAATTGATGGCAAACCCTGAACTATCGCCTCCTGAATAACTTTTTCTCCCCCACTAAGTTCTTCATAACCACCAAGAAAGGGCTGCACCGTTACATATGTAGCAAATGAAATAATACCTATTAATATAAGACTTAAAAATAATATTAATGATCTATGTTTTAATTTTCGACTCTCATAATAATCTCTTAAATTAATACCACTCATTATTCCAAATTCTCTAGCCTGCAAACTTAAATGCATTAATTTTTTATATATCTCTCTATCACTTGTTCTCTTTGCAAGCTTTTCATAAAGATTTAAAAATGAACCAAACATAGATTTATTATGAAGAACATATAAATACGAACCCTCAAGTTCTCTTAAGGAAGCTCTAATTTCTCCCAGTCTCTCTAATTTCTGTGCTCTATCATAAGACTTAGAAAAACGTATCTCAATATTTTCAATATCATTTTCAGAAACATCCGATCGTGCAATAATATTCTTTATATTTCTTTCTTTTAAAATCCTATTTTTATAGTTACTCAGCTTAGATAAATAAATCTTAACTCGTTCCTCAGAAGTTCTACTCATTATCCTCTAACTCATCAACTTTCTTCAAGAGCCAATAAGCAATATTTTTAGCAGTATCCTTTGTAATAGAAATCCCAACAAAAGAATTAATTAACATTATTTTTTCTTTAGAACCTTTAAGTTCTCCTGAAATCTCTTCCAGAACGCCTTCTTTAGTCTTAGTATAAACGATTTCTTCAGGAATCTCTGTGGTTTCAAAAACAAGATCACAGAAAATCTCTCCAGTATTAGTTACACTTCCATAAATATTATTAACAGGAACCAATTTATAATCTTCAGCTTTCTCAAATCTATAAATTATTTCTTTCATATAGACGAATTATAGCATAAACGTATCTTTAAAATATAAAAGCTGGAAGCCATGAAATTCCATAAAATATAGGATAAAATACAATATATATAAATACTAATGTTTAACACAAAAATAAAATGAAAAATAATGCTATAATCCTTAAAGAATTATCATACAAAAAGACAAGAATTTCACACAAAAATATAGGAAACGTAACAAAATGGATCTAAGTCTCATAAAAGATATAAATGAAAAAGCAAAAATTTTAAGAAAAGATTTCCCCATTTTAAATAAAATTATAAATAATAAAAAAATCATTTATTTTGACAATGCTTCAACTTCTCACAAACCCCAAAGTGTGATTTTCTCTGAAGTTGAATTTTACGAAAACTATAATGCAAATGTTCATAGAAGCGGTCATGAATTCGCAATGAAATCCAGCTTAAAAGTTGAGGAGACAAGAAAAATTGTAAAAAAATTTATTAACGCAGATTCTAGTAAAAATATAATATTTAATTCTGGAACAACAGATGGGATAAACACAATAGCAAACTCATTGCTATTTTCAAAAATTTTAAAAGAAAATGATGAAATAATCACAACAACACTTGAACACAATAGTAATGTACTCCCTTGGGTCAATGTTGCCAAATTTTTAAATCTTAAAATTAAACTTGCCAAATTTAACGAAATGGGTATTATTCAACCCTCACAAATAAAAAACTTAATTACGGATAGAACAAAAATTATTGCTATATGTGGGATAAATAATATATTAGGTACTGTGCAAGATTTAGAAGCAATTGGAAAAATTGCTAGAGAACACAAAATTATATTTTTCATAGACGCAGCTCAAATGGCACCGCATACAGATATAGATGTAAATAAAATAGGCTGCGATTTTTTAGTATTTTCAGGCCATAAAATGCTTGCTCCAACAGGAATTGGCATCCTATATATCTCTAATAAAATCATAGACAAACTTAACAGCTCCAAACTAGGCGGAAATACCGTAGAAGATATTTTCATAGAAAATGGAGAGATTAATTTCAAGACTCTTGAATCCCCAAATAAATTTGAATCGGGAACACCCAACATTGCAGGAATCATTGGCCTTGGCAACGCAATAAAATATATTAATAATGTCTCAATGGAATTTATTAAAGAACATGACAAAAATCTGATTGAATATTGTGTTGCAAGATTAAAAGAAATTGATGAAGTTGAATTCCTTCTAAATCAAGATATTAAACGAAAAGCAATAATATCCTTTACAGTAAAAGGTATCCATTCACACGATGTTGAGACATACCTTGATACAATGGGCATTGCAACTAGAGCTGGACAAGCTTGTGCTTACCTTGCATTCTCATCAGATAATATTAAAAAAACCCATCTCTTAAGAATAAGTTTTTATTTATACAATACAAGAGAGGAGATTGATACTTTTCTTTACTGCCTGAAAAAGACAATAAAAGACTTTTATTAATTCTTTTAAAACCCTTACTCGTCAAATATTAAAATGCAGAGTATACATCTCTACTCCTTAAATCAAGTTTATACAAACCGCAAATAAATTTTATATTGATTTAATCAAGTAAACTCCTTAAAATTGAAATATGTTCTCAGAGGAAATAAAAAAAGAACTAATAAGAATTAGCAAAATAAATAAATACAAGTTTAAAACAGATAAAAATCAAAATTTAGTATATAAATCTAAGTGTGGCGACCAAATAGTTTTTCAGATAAAGCTAATAAATGAAAAAATTAGATTAAGATACAATGCATCTGGATGCATAATTTTTTTTGCAAGTGCTTATAGCCTAACTAAAATATGTGATAATAAATCTAAAAAAGAAACGTTGGACATCCTCACAAAAGTAATTAATAAAGATTTTGAATGCTTAGAAGAAATTGACATAAGTCTTAAAAATTTTGAAAACTTCATTCATACAAATAGACAAGATTGTTTCATGTTACCATATAAAGCCCTCAATGAAAGCTTAAAAATAATTAAATAACTTTTAATTTAAGGAGAATTACGTGAAAATATACTCTCACTCATCAATAGGATACGAAGGTGAACTAATTGAAATTGAAATAGATATTAGAAAAGGAATACCAAGAATTGATATTGTTGGCCTTGCTGGAAGCGAAATCAAAGAGTCAAGGGAAAGAGTAAAAGCAGCTATTAAAAATTCAGAATTTACTTTTCCAAAAGACAGGATATTAATAAATCTTGCACCAGCTGGAATCAAAAAAATTGGAACCGCAATTGATCTTTCAATTGCTATAGGCATTATAGCCACAAAAGACCATAAAAATAATAATTTAGACATTTTAATACTAGGTGAATTACAATTAGACGGAAAAATAAGAGCAATTAAAGGAGTATTGGCTGCTATCTCACTTGCAAAAGAGAGGGGGATTAAATGTATAATAATACCTTTTGACAATCTAGAAGAAGCTCTTCTAATAAATAATTTAAACATTTGGGGTGTTGCGACCTTAAAAGAAGCTCTGGGGATAGTAGAACATCTCAATAATAATATATTTCCATCAAAAACCATAATTTCCCTGCCGACAGAAGATGCTGAAAAAAAATTTGAATATGATTTTAAAAACATAAAAGGACAACACAGAATCAAAAGAGCAATTGAAATTGCAGTTGCTGGAGGACACAATATTATGCTATTTGGTCCACCTGGTTCTGGAAAAACTCTTAGCCTCAAATGTATACAGTCAATTTTACCACCACTTACAAATAAAGAACTCATTGAAACAAATAGAATTTGGTCAGTAGCAGGTAAATTAATAGATACAAAAATAATAAGACAGCGACCATTCCGGCAACCTCATCATACCGCAAGTAAAGAGGGTATAATTGGTGGTGGATCTAATGCACTACCTGGCGAAGTATCACTTGCTCACAATGGGATTTTATTCTTAGATGAAGCGTTAGAGTTCCAAAAAGCAATTTTACAGTCATTACGCGAACCTATTGAAGATAAGACTATCTCAATCGTAAGAGCAAGTTCAAGATCATTCAAATATCCTGCAAATTTTCAGTTGATAATGGCTACAAACCCTTGCCCCTGTGGCAATCTTGGCAAAAAAGATACAGAATGTTTTTGCTCGCAACAAGAGGTTTCAAACTACTGGAAAAAACTTGGAGCCGCAATGCTTGATAGAATTGATATTAGAGTTCCAACCAAACCAGTAAATAATGAAAAACTATTTCAAGAAGAGAGTGAAAGTTCAAGTGAGATAAGAAAGAGAATACTAAAGGCACGGAACATCCAGCGCAAAAGATATGAAAATATTGAAAGCACTCACAAAAATTCCGATCTTAAGCCAGAACATATTGCAATATTCTGCGCATTAGATAAAATACTACAAGACGAACTAATTTATATATTAAATAAACTTAATATATCATCAAGAGCAACTCACTCAGTGTTAAAATTAGCAAGAACTATTTCTGATCTAAAAGAAGATCATGATATTTCAAGGGAATCATTACTAGAAGCCATTGAACACAGAAAAAATGGTGAAAGATTGATTGAAGAATAAAAAAAGCCCCATATTGGGGCAGAATTAAAGTTCTATTTTATCAATATAACTCTTAAGTTGATTAGCAGAAGCTTTAAATTTTTCCATCTCCCTATCACTTATTTTAAAATCAAGAACCTCTTTTACACCTTCTTTGCAAACTATAGAAGGTGCTCCAATGTAAATATCCTTAATCTCACCACTATATTGACCATTAATATATGAGGATATCGGTAAAATACGGTTTTGATCGCTAATTATTGCATTTACAATATTTTTAATGCCAAGCCCAATAGCATAATAAGTTGCACCCTTAAGTTTAATCACCTCATAAGCAGCATAAACAACACTCTTGTGTATCTCGTCAAGTTCCTCCTCTCGGATCTTCCCCTCAGCAATATATTCTGTTAAAGGCTTCATAGCTATTTTGGTTTCATCCCAAGTAACAAAAGAACTATCTCCATGTTCACCCATAACATAAGAGTGTACATTTTGAGTATTAACATCAAAACGCCCAGCCAAAAAGTATCTAAGTCTTGAAGTATCAAGTGTTGTCCCTGTTCCAATAACTCTATGAGTTGAAAAACCCGAATATTTCATAGTAACATAAGTCATAATGTCAACAGGATTACTTGCAATTACAAAAATACCACTAAAACCACTTGAAACAACATCTGTTACAATTTCTTTAAAGATTTTAGTATTCTTACCAACTAAGTCAAGCCTTGTTTCACCTGGCTTCTGATTAAGACCTGCAGTAATTACAACAATATCAGCATCAGCACAATCTTGATAAGTTCCAAAGTTTATTTTAATATTCTTTTCTAAAAACATTTGTCCATGATTTAAATCCATGACCTCACCCCTAGCCTTATCTTGAGCTACGTCAATAATTACAAGGTCATGAACAAGTGAGTTATCTATTGTTAAAGCATAAGCAAAGCTTGAGCCAACACCCCCAGCTCCAATAAGAACTACCTTATTACATTTAAGCATAAATTATCTCCATCTAAAATTGTTTAATATCAATAAAGCAATTTTATAACATTTTAAAACACTTTTCCAATATTTTTAATAAGAATTAAATATCTAATAACTCCCCTACAAATAAGTTAAAAGTAACTCAACACTAAAGTTACAAAAATCCAAATCAATCCAATTAATAAGTTAAATAATAAAACAACTGAGCAAATTTATTAAAAATCTTCCACCCTCACAAAACATTATCATAACTCAACTGTATAAGAGTTTTAACTTCTTCAAATTGTGATATATCTGCAAAAATAATTTCAATATTCCCATTCCCAAGCCTTCCAATATTACTTACATCACGAACAAAACCTTCTTTTAAATCTACCTTTTCTAAAGGAAGCTTAATAGTAATTATTATCACACCCTTTCTAGGTCTAAATTCAATATCCACAAAAACCTTGCCACCAGACACCTTAAATCCTGTGTAATATTTAGCTTCATACTTTTCTACACTACCCAAAGTAAGAATGAAATCTTCTAACACTTTATTTAAATTTTTCAATTCAACACTCGCTCGATCCAACATCTTTAAATTCTCTGTTAATAAAGAATTGTCGTCATCTCTCTTAAAAATTATATTCTGCATTATTTCTGTTTTAACTTCACTCTTATTTTTTTTATCCTTAACAACTGATTTGCCATTACCACCAATAGCAGGATAAGTTGTTATTTTTAATGTCATTAAATTATCTTCATAAAGATCATACTCTACAAGAAGAATTTCTGAAGAATCTCTTTTAGCCTGCAATTTAGCTTCTTCTGTAAAACTTTTGGCCACGCAAATAATCTTAGTGGAATTAAAATCTATATTATCCTTATTATTGTACTTTTCAGAATTTTTACCAAATTTATTCATAACTGCAATCAAAAAATCACTTTTTCTATCTTTTAATATCTCATCATACCTAGCAGCCTGCAAAACATGCATGGGGCTAGAGTCTTTCTTATACTCCAATATTACAGGAACAATAAAAGGACCATCAATAATTCCAATTGTATCTATTCTTTTATTTTCTATCTTAAATTCAGTATCTATAAATTTCACATTAAAAAAAGTTTCTAAATTACTCTCAAATATTTTTTGTATGTCTCTTTCAAGTCCTACATCTGTAGTTTCCAATTTCACTATTTTATTTGAAGAAAAAATTTTAAAAATTTCCATTATATATCCAATCCCTTAATATTTATAATATACAAAAATGTAAACACAACCCACAACTAAACATCGTTATAGCTTAATCTTACAAGCCTCTTAAGTTATTTACACTGAGAATTCTCTGCAAACGAAATCTCAATATTATCTGAAGGATAGTGGTACCCTATTTTCGAAATATCTCTAATTACGTAAGCTTAAAGCCAAAATAAATTCTTCCAATTTTTATATCTAATTTTAATTTCAAGATTTAGTTTTTCCAATCTTTCTAATTGTAAGTCAATTTATTAATGAATTATACACTTACTCAATCATCATCTGACTTAAGTACAGAAAGAAATGCACTCTGAGGAATCTCAACATTCCCAATCATCTTCATTCGCTTCTTCCCTTCCTTTTGCTTTTCTAAAAGCTTCCTCTTCCGAGTAATATCCCCGCCATAACACTTAGCAGTAACATCTTTTCTAACCGGTGAGATTGTCTCACGAGCAATAACGTTTGAACCAATTGCTCCTTGAATCGCTATTTTAAACTGCTGTCTTGCAATCTCGTCCTTTAATTTCTTACAAATACCTGTAGCCTTTGATCTCGCACTATCTCTGAAGACCAACTGAGACAGTGCGTCAACTCTGTCTCCATTAACTAAAATATCTAATTTAACTAAATCTGTTTCTTCATAACCTAATACTTCATAGTCAAAAGAAGCGTATCCACGACTTACAGATTTAATCTTATCGTAAAAATCAAAAAGTATTTCAGCAAGGGGCATCTTATAAATAATCTCAACACGCTTTGTATCAAGATAAACCAAATTTGCTTGTATGCCTCTTTTAAGTACGCAAACACTCATAATATTTCCCAAAAACTCAGTGGGAACAATAATATTAGCTCTAATATAAGGTTCAAGAGCAAATTCAATATTCTCATTTCCAGGAAATTGTTCGGGACTCTCAATGAAATAAGATTCCCCCTTTTTAGGAACAATCCTATAACGAACTGAAGGAGAAGTTAATATTACATTAAGCCCAAATTCACGCTCAATTCTTTCCTGAATTACTTCCAAATGCAAAAGTCCTAGAAACCCACATTTAAATCCATGTCCAAGGGCAGCTGAGGCGTCTTTTTCAAAAGTCAGTGATGCATCATTAAGTTTAAGTCTATCCATTGCCTTTAAAAGATCATCATACTGATTAGCATCAACCGGATAAACAGAAGAAAATACTACAGGTTTAACCTCCTTAAATCCCTCAAGAGGAACAATTGCTGCATTATCAAAAAGAGTTACAGTATCTCCAATCTTAATATCTGATATATCCTTAATTCCCGCAATAAAATAACCAACATCTCCAGCTTCTAGGATATCTCTTTTTTCAAGTAGTATTCTAAAAATCCCAATTTCTTCAACTAAATACTCCCTATCTGCATGCATCAATTTAATCTTATCGCCATTTTTGATTTGCCCTTCAAAAATCCTAAAATGCACAATCACACCACGATAAGAATCATAATGTGAATCAAAAATTAAAGCCCTTAATGGATTACTAGAACACCCCTTAGGAGACGGAACATACTTACAAATAGCCTCGAGAAGTTCATCAATTCCTATTCCATTTTTAGCAGATATCGGAACAGCAATATCTGAATTCAACCCCAAATCATGTTCTATTTGCTCTTTTACAAACTCAATATTAGCACTTGGTAAATCTATTTTATTAATGACAGGAATAATTTCAAGATTATGTTCAAATGCCATATAAAAGTTAGAAACAGTTTGAGCTTCTATTCCTTGACTTGCATCAATAAGTAAAAGTGCCCCCTCGCAAGATGAAATTGCTCTTGAGACTTCATAAGAGAAATCAACATGACCAGGTGTATCTACAAAATTAAGTTCATAGACATTACCATCATTACTCTTATAATCAATAGTAACTGCCTGGCTCTTAATTGTAATTCCCCTCTCCCTTTCAATATCCATACTATCAAGAATTTGACTTTTAAATTCACGATCTGAAATTATTTTAGCCTTTTGTATAAATCTGTCTGCCAAGGTTGATTTACCATGATCAATATGAGCAATAATGCAAAAATTTTTTTTATAAGAACTAATCCCTACCTCCCCAATCCAAATATAATATCTAAAAATATTATACTAATATATACTTTTATTAAGCAAAAGATTTTTGATTTGATTCTTTGATTTTGAAACATAAGGTGAAAATTTAGGCGCAAGATCAATAATTAACTTCCAAGTATCTACAGCTCTCAACCTATTTTGATGATTAGCATACATATAAGTAGCATAAGCAATATTATATACTACTTCCCAAAAATCTGTAGACTCAAAACTAGTTTTAATATCAGTATATTCATTTATTTTTTGAGTAAAAGACCTTAGATTTTTAAATTTATAAAGAGGTTCGTAATAACTAATATATTCATGCATTCTAGTTAAAATACCAACTGTAGCTATAAGCCCATGAGTAATAGCAAGTTCATAAGCACCAAGCTTTAAATATACCTTTGATAACAGTTGATGCGTATCAACCACATTATAGTTATTAAACCTGTAAAGATTAAAAGTAAAATCAATACCAGAAGTCCCTCTTACATTCTTTAAATAAGAATCTAGATAAAATGCAGTATCAAATTTACTATCCAAATTGCCCTCATGCTTCCGTATAACATAATGGTAATTATAATAATCATTATTATTCGAGAATCTATTCAAAATTTCATTCAAATAATCAATCATGTCAATATAATTACTTCCAAGCTCAGAAATTTTTGCCAAAGAAAATAGTATATTCTTCTCAAAAGATTGATCCAATAAATAATCCTTATCTTCTAAAGCCTTCTGAAGATTCAATTTTTCAAGATCAATATTTCCAGCTATACTATAAGCTACAGATAAATAATAATTAGCCTCAGGATATATTCCTTTCCTAAGTAAGGCTTCCTGCAAATAATTAATAGCACTAGTAAGATTAGATTTGATAAATCCTTCTTTAGAATAAATAAGTTGCCGCCCTTTTTCAAGCAAAATCCAATATGGCATATCTTTACCTACTGAGGAATTTAAATTTAATATAAAACTGAAAATCACAAAAGGCAAAAAAAGTTTTCTCATACTTATAAATATATTAAATTTCCTCATAAATTGCGAGAAAATTTAATATTTGACCACCTAAAGCCTAAACAAATTTAAATATCATCAAGAAAACCATTACAAAAAGAGCGACAGATTCTATTAGACCCAAAACCAAAAGATTTGTTGCAAATCCCTTCCCAGTCTCAGCAAAAGCATCGCAAGCTCCTGCAGCAGCTCTGCCTTGAGCAAATGCAGAAATAGAAATTGCAAGTCCACCACCAACCCCTGCACCAAGTAATAACCAAGGATTTGTCTGTGTCATTATCCCTGCTAAAGTATTCATCAATATATATCCATATATTATTTGTGTCAAAGGTGCTGAGACGAAAACAATCAATAAAAACGGAGCTGGCTTACCCTGCATATAACACCTCTTCCATGCCCCAATAGCAGCACTTCCCGCAGCTCCCATACCCAAAGCCGAACCTACTGCAGATATTGCCAAAGCTGAGTTCACTCCTATTAAACCTATATCCATAAATATCTCCTTATCTATTTATTTTTTATTTTTCTAAAGGGTCTATAAGAATATCCACTCCATTCCTGGCCCAAATGGTTTGAAAATTCAAGCATATTAAGTCTTACTCCATGAACAACAACAGACAATAAAGATAAAGTGATATTTAGAATATGTCCAAACAGTATTACAATGATGCCACTTATTATAAGACCAATATTAGATGATTTTAATAAAGATGCTGACATGCTATTAAAACTATCAGAAATTGCAAGACCTGCAAGTCCAACAGCAAAAAGCCTAATATAAGATATTATGTCTGCAAATCCTGCCACAGTAGTCAAAAATTGTTCTATTATTCCCCCAAAGCTCTTTAATATGCACATAAAAAAATTTGAACCATCTTGTTTCTCAAAAACAAATACAAGTATAATACCAATATATATCATATTTAAAATAATGCTATACATAGGGAATCTCACCTCACTAAGTATCAAATTGAGAACGAGATAATAAAGCCCAACAATTGTAATAAGCCAACCAAGTTGAGCAATTGCATGTATATGTGGTCTTTCCCTTACTTGCCTAATAAAATTCCATATATGAGCCACTGATATTTGCATAAGACCTATAGTAAAACATATAAACATAATATTTTGCATACTATTCTTCCCTGCCAAATATTCAAGTTTCAAAGACTTTAAAATAGGAAATAGACTAAAAATAAAAGGACTACTACCAAACCAAGTACCAGTCATCGAACCATATATTATTGCCGATGTACTCAGATAAAACATTAAGGCATGAATGGATGTTAAAGACTTCTTTCTTACAAGATTGCCTATACTCATAATAATTCCTACAACCAAAAATATAACCCCATAAGCCGCATCACCAACTATCATTCCAAAAAATACAAAGAAAAATAACATAAAAATAAAGCTAATATCTCTTTCTTTATACCCAGGTATTGTATCTAAGACATCAAAAATAGGTTTAGCAAGCTTAGCAAATCCCCTTCTTTCTACATAAGTTGGAACAACATCATCATCATCAGGATCTACAAATTGTACCGCAAATCTACCCTCAGTAGCTGCATTTTTCAAATCATTTTGCTTATCTCTCGGAATAAATCCCGTAATATACGCAAAGCCATCACCATCATCATTCATATCAGCCATAACTTGCTCAAATTCAACAATTTGATTATACTCATTTATTTCATCTCTTAAAATATCTTTATATTTACTTAAAAGTGATAACTGAGTTAATTTTTGCTCCAAAATTTCATCAACAACTCTTAACTTATGTTCAATAAAATCAAGATCAAATTCAAATTCATATTCCTCAGCTACCTCTATTTGCTGCTTAGAATCATTAATAGCTATAAAATAAGCTGTACCTTTAAAATCATTAATAAGGGCAACCTTAACCTCAGAAGATGCCAATAGCTTTTTATATTCACCAATTTGAGACTTAAAAAATTGTACATAAATATTACTTTCTTTTAACTTATTAACTAAATCAAGGGAAAAACACCCCCAAAAGATTATACCGCCTTTTTTATGTAACAATGATTGCTTCACGTCTCTTAAATCTTTAATCTCATCACCCAAACTAACTATACTCTTTGCAATATCCAGAAAATTTTCACTTGAAGATTTTAAAGTTTTTACCTCACAATCATCTCCAAGTAAGGATAAAGCCTGAGTTAAAATCCCTCTCACCTCAACAACCTTCTCTAAAGATTCTGAAACTCTATTGTGAAAATCAATATGAACAACTCCCAATTCTCTTAAAATTTCAAGTGCCTCTATCTTATATTTCAATAAAGTCAAAAACAAAACTTTCTTCATCTTTATAATCATAAAACTCCCATCCCTATTTGCCTTTAATCAAGCTAGCTTTAGCTATTTTGCCCCTTACAACAGCTGCTGTTTGCTGATCTCCAAGATATACATTAATCTTCTTTATGTTAGTTTTAGTGGTAGGTATCATAACTTTCTCAAATAAATTTACTCTCTGAGAAGTAGTAACAAGTTCCGCCTCCAACAACCTAACCTGCTCACTTAAAACCTCAAGTTCTGCATTTATCTTAATTATATTCTTAATAGTTTCTATTCCCCTATCTACCCAATATGGAGTTAATAAAAGATCATGTTTAATATCCTCATATTCGACAGAATCAAAAATAGGAATAGTAATACCCGCAATATTTGTAAAACCCCTTACTACTCTTTTAATTTGAATCCAATCCTTAAAGGAAAATTCTTCACCAAATAAAGAAATCCAAGAATTAATATTTGCCTTTATATTGTCTTGTTCAAGTTTTCGCTCTTTTTTTAAAGCCTCAACCTTCCTAATCTCCAAATGAAGTTGTTGCTTCTTAAGTTGCAATGTAGGCAAATACCTACTAAACATCTTAAGGCTATCTTTTTGTTTTTTAAGTTCATTCTTAGTTAACTTAATCTTAGCCATTCTTTAAGCCTCTTTTTTAGGCCAATATTTTTCTACAAGCTCAGTTTTAATTCCTGTTTCCTTAGGCTCAAAACAACTAGCGAGAATCGCCCAACCCAAATCCAAAGCCTCCTCTAAAGGTATATTAACAGACAAATCCATCAATTTGCCCTCAAACATACTACTGTACTTAAGAAGCTTTTCATCCCATTCTGTCATATTAAACCCCATAGCTTTCTTTTCTACAGATTCTTTTGAAGATGCATAAAGTCTAATCATTGAATCCATAATTGTCCTGTGATCATCTCTAGTCCTCCCATTAACCATCTGCTTAAGTCTTGAGAGAGAACCAAAAGGCTCAATTCTTCCACCCTTCAAATAGTATTGCCCCTCAGTGATATAACCCGTATTATCAGGTACAGGATGAGTAACATCATCACCAGGCATGGTAGTAACTGCAAGTACAGTGATTGATCCTGCTCCCTCAAAATCAATAGCTTTCTCGTATCTCGATGCAAGCTGAGAATATAAATCACCAGGATAACCTCTATTAGATGGAACTTGCTCCATCGTAATCGCAATTTCTTTCATAGCATCGGCAAAATTAGTCATATCAGTCAAAAGTACCAAAACTTTCTTCCCCTGAAGAGCAAATTTCTCGGCAACAGCAAGAGAAATATCAGGAACCGTTAAAGACTCAACAACAGAATCATTAGCTGTATGAACAAAAAAAATCGTCCTACTTAAAGCCCCACCCTTCTCAAGAGAGTCTTTAAAAGTCAGATAATCATCATTCTTAAGTCCCATTCCTCCAAGAATGATCAAATCAACTTCTGCCTGAAGAGCTATCCTCACAAGAAGATCATTGTAAGGTTCGCCAGATACAGAAAATATTGGCAATTTCTGTGATTCAACAAGAGTATTAAACACATCTATCATTGGTAATCCTGTTCGTATCATATTCCTCGGAATAATACGTTTTGCAGGATTAGCCGATGGACCACCAATTTCAATTAAATTATCTTCAAGGCGAGGCCCTCCATCCCTTGGATTCCCAGCTCCATCAAAAATTCTACCAAGCAAATTTTCAGAAAATGTAATCTGCATTGGATGACCTAAAAACTTAATTTGATCTGCAGTTGAAATGCCTCTTGTTCCGTTATACACCTGAAGAGAGACTTTGTCTCTATCCAACTTAATAACCTCTGCTAAAGAACTTGTATCCTTCGCTTTTACAATAGCAAGCTCTCCATATTTAACATCACTTGCCGTCACAGTTATTACATTCCCAACAATAGACTCTATCCTGCTATATACTCTCTTCATCTATGCACCCCTCTAAAACCCAACTTCTTAGAATTTATTAAATCACTTAAACTCAATTCTAGTTTATTAAACTTTTCTTCCTTAAAAGGAGTAAGATTCATATCTAAAATATTTTGCCGCAATCCATTAACAAAATCTCTTGTTTCCAATTTGTTGTCAAATTTAAAATCCAACTGTAAAATATTGTAAATTATATCAAACATATAATTTTGACGTTCAGGACTCACAGCTGCATCAACATTATCAAATGAATTTTGTTGCAAATAACATGAATCCAAAAGTTCAGCCTTCAAATAAACTAAAAAGTCATCATTACTGATTCCTTCTTCGCCAACAACCTTCATCATCTGATTTACCTCATTACCCTTAGCCAAAAATGATCTTGCATATTCTGTCTTTTCCGATTCAACAACACCTCTATATTTACTCCAAGACTCAAGAGGACTAACCGCGGGAAATTTTCTAGCATCTGACCTCTCTCTTGTAAGACCATGAAACGCACCCACAACCTTTAAAGTCGCCTGAGTTACCGGTTCTTCAAAATTACCCCCAGCAGGGCTTACAGAACCACCCACAGTTACAGATCCAACATTGCCGTCACCCAAAACAACAATACCTGCCCTCTCATAAAATGACGCAATCACAGATTCAAGATACGCAGGAAACGCCTCCTCACCCGGAATCTCCTCAAGGCGACCTGACATCTCTCTCATAGCCTGAGCCCATCTTGAAGTTGAATCTGCCAATAAAAGTACATCTAGGCCCATTTGTCTATAGTATTCACCAATAGTAATAGCTGTATAAACTGAAGCTTCACGAGCAGCAACTGGCATAGAAGATGTATTACAAATAATACATGTTCTCTCCATTAATGACCTACCAGTCCTAGGATCTGTAAGTTCAGGAAATTCCTTAAGAGTTTCTACTACCTCACCTGCCCTCTCACCACAAGCAGCAATAATTACAATATCAACATCGGCATTACGACTCGTAACTTGCTGAAGAACCGTTTTCCCAGCACCAAAAGGCCCAGGAATACAAAATGTTCCACCCTTCGCAACTGGAAAAAATGTATCTATTATCCTTGTTTGAGTTACCATAGGATCACTAGGAATAAGTCTCTCCTTATAATTGGTAATCGGAATTTTAACAGGCCAATGAAATGACATAGTAATAATGTGTCTATCTCCAGCATCATCTTCGATCACGGCGATTTTATCATCTATGGTATAATTGCCATCGCTAACAATCTCTGCAATCTTGTAAGAGTCTCTCCTATAAAATGGAACCATTATTTGATGATTGACAGTGCCCTCCACAACAAATCCAAGATAACCTCCCGCAATAACAATATCGCCAACTTTTGCAGTTGCTTTAAAATTCCATTTTTTTTTCTTATCAAGAGCTCGTAAGTACAAACCCCTCTCCAAAAAAAAACCACACCTCGCAGCAAGCTCCGGCAATGGATTTTGCAAACCATCATACACCTGAGTCAAAAGTCCAGGACCAAGTTCAACCGTTAAAAGCTTGTCTGTAAATTCAATAGCATCCCCAACAGCAATTCCCCTAGTCATTTCAAATACTTGAGCATCAACCTCCCCCTCTCTAACACGAATTATTTCAGCCTTTAAATTTTTCCCAGCAGTCTTAATAAAAACAACTTCATTCATGGAAACCGTACCAACCACCTCAATAGTAACCAAATTCCCAATTACCCCTATTACTTTTCCTTTTGATTCCATTAAAATTCCTCTTTTAAAATTTCTTATTCATTTCCATACTTAATTCTTGGCAAATACCATCAAAATTCCTCTCGCCTAATGTTTCTATAAACAGATTTCTTCTGGACACTAACAACAATTTCAAAAAATAAGTTACTAATTTTTCAAAGTCAAACTCATGTCCTACTTCAAGGTCTGTTAAAAACTGCCATTTTAACATATCAATTCCTAATTCCACCTCAAAAGGATTTTCCTTAAGGCAAATGGTTTTCAAAATACCCAAATAATAACTAGAAAAATATGAAGATTCCAAATATATATCTCTCGGAAAGCCTAACTTTTCAGCTCTAATATATGCTAGCGTACACTTTATCGTTTCTTCAAATTCAAGAAGATTTTTAATTATCACTGAATTTCCTCCAATAACTCTAGACTCTGACAAATCCTTCAAGAAAACAAAATCCTCTCTGCTTAAAGCAATTTCAACATTATCAAAAAATTTTGATATGTTCCATTCTCTTCCAATTTTCAAATCAAGATAAGGCAATGACGATATTACGTAGTAATATGGACTCAACATACACTATCTCTTTAAACCACCTTTACAACTTCTTTAAATCTTGGATTTAAATATTCAAAAAGGATATCAGCAATAGTCTCTGACGTAAAATCATAATACAAATTACTATCTCTCTGCTGAATTTTAAATCCCCTACTTATTCCTCTAAAAGGTTTGATCTCAACCTCACTACCAAGTCTATCTCCTATCCTTACTCTCAGAATAGATAATAAATCAGAAAAGTCAGATTCATTAAGCAATATATCTATTTTATCACTCTTACTCCAAGCATCTACAACCCTCATAATAAGCTCTGCCAAAAAATTATTATCATAAACTTTAGAAACAGAATCATTTAAAGCAGTTTCAAAAAGAAATTTAATATTCTTCTCAGTACCAATAATCAAATCCCTAACCGCTTGGCGAGACGCCTCAAGAGCATGTCTCTTATAATCACTAGCTTCCTTTTCAGCCTTTATTTTCAACTCCCTAGCATCACTTTCAGCCTTAAAAGCAATAGCCTCGGCCTCTCTCTTCGCATTAAGAATAATCTCACTAGCCAATCTTTCAGCTTCCTCAAGTCCGTCTTTCTTAATTTTACTTATCAAATCTTTAACTTCAAACCGCATGAGAACTCCTTAGACATACATAAAAATAATTCAAAATAATCAATAAACAAAATTTTAAACAAATTATACCAATAAATTTTTAACATTAAAATACTAATACTCAAAGTCAAGATATCTAAGATTACTTTAAATATCTTAAGTATAAACTAAAATTAAGTTATTAAAAATCTTGAAATAACTCTAACTTTATTAACTTCTACCTCTTTAAACTCAAAAAAATAATAAAGCCAAAAAATTAATTATTAAAAAAATCTCCGATAATTTTGTAAACATTGATATCATGCACTATAAAGACTTTTTTTGCTGGAAATTTTTCATCTAACTTTTCACCAAAAACTTTAATACCCCTTTCTACAACTCTTCTGCTAAATTCTATATCAACTACATCAAGAGTTATTATCTCAATAATGATTAAATATCCCCTACCAAATCTAGAACCATATCCAGGTGTAAAAGAAGTAGTAACACGAAAAAGCCCATCCAAAAGACCATTAGCTGCCCTACCTCTAGAAGGCCGGTTCGGATGAATCTCATAAGCACTACCAAATTCGTCCTCAAGAGCACTATCAACATCAAGACAAATACCAAACAATACATTCTCAAGTTCTTCAAACTTTGATATGTCCATTTAAATTTCTACTATTGTTTTTCCAGCTCCCCCACTACTTGGATGAGCAAAATAATACTTCTTAACAAATTTTAAACTTGTAAGAAATTCATGAACCCCAGTCATCAGAAGACCTTCCCCTTTGCCATGAATTATCTCAAATTTACTAACATTCCTCAATAACATATTATCTATTTTCTTACCTAAAAAGTCTATCGCCTCAGTCACTTTCATTCCCCTAATATCAACAGTGAGACTTAGTGAATCATCTTGACCGTCAAAAGAAAAACTAAAGTTTCTCTTTTGATCTCTCCTAGACTCCTTAATATTTAACACTTTCTCTAAATTAGAAGAAAAAACCGTAATATTAAAAGCACCTGTATTTACGACAAATCCCTTCTTAGTAATGCCCACTATTTCGCCTAACACATTTGAATTAGATACCCTAACTCTATCACCCACTTTAAGTTTAACCCTAGTGGCAATTTCTTGACTCAGCAATTCAATTTTAGTGGTCTTATCAACTATCTTCTCTGTAATGTTGGATATAAACTCTCTATTTTTATCTGTATAAACGTTTCCCTCTTTTATCTCTCTAACCAAATTTTCTAAAGTTTTCCTTGAGCCTGCCAAAAATTCCTTTTGCTCATTTATAAGTTTTTCTTCTATTTGTTTCTCTTTAAGGACAAGATTCTCCCGAATACTATCAATTTCAATCTCTTTAAGTTCAATAAGCTTACACTTATCTTTTAATTTCTTTTCAAGTAAATATATTTCTCTTTCCTTCTCTGAAAGTCTCTCCAATATTTCATTAATTTCAGTTTTATTAGATGCATAAATCTCTTGTGCTCTAAATATTATAGCCGGATCAACAGAAGACTTCTCTGCAACACTAAAAGCAAAACTATCGCCTGGAAGAGAAAATATTAAATTATAATTAGGCTCCATTTTCTCTAAATCCATCTGCATCGACGCATTAACAACGCACTCATGAGTGTATGCAAAATATTTCAATGCATTGTAATGAGTTGAAATGATTACACAAGCATTAACATCAATTAAATGCTCAAGAATAGCTATAGCTAGTGATTGTCCTTGTTCAATATCAGTACCCGAACAAAATTCGTCAAATATTAAAAGACTATCTTTTGTTGAATGCTCTAGAATATAAGAAATATTACTCATATGACTTGAAAAAGTTGAAAGTGAATTTGTAATTGATTGCTCATCGCCGATATCAATGAAAATATTATCAAAAATCTTAAAAGTACTAGACTCATTAGCTGGAATGGGAATCCCAAATTGAAACATCGTACTCAAGAGAGCAACAGTCTTCAAAGTTGCCGTCTTCCCCCCAGCATTAGGACCTGTAATAATTACAACTCGGTTTTCCAAAGCACAAAAACTTATCTCTTTAGCACAATGTATCAGAGGATGACGAGCATTTAAAATATTGAGTTTACTATCAATATTTGGAAATATCCCTTGAGTTTTTATTCCATAAATTGCCCTAGCTTTCAGAGAATCATAATATAAAAATTTATTATAAATACCTTTTAAGAGAATAATATGTTCACGAATCTTATCGGAAAGCTCTTGGAGAATTTTTAACACTATGCGCGTCTTTTCAAAACTCAGAAAGCTTAACCTATTGTTTTCAGTAACTATTTCATTTGGTTCAATATAAAATGTTTCACCCGATGATGAAATAGATATAATATTGCCCTTAATTTTATTTTTAAAGCTAGCTCTAAGTGCAATAGTGTATTTATCTGATTTATAATAAACAAGAGTAGATGTTAAATATTCTGAATTTAAACCTATCATCCCTTTGATCTGCTTTTCAATTTTCTTATCTAAACTTTTAATTTCAAAATCAATCTCATCATATTCCTTGACAACACCCCGTTTTATCTGAAATTCATCAATATCAATGTATTGACATAAAACCTCCAATAGATTCTTAAGACTTGGATCCAAGAATAATAAATCTTTTAAATCTGTAACGCCTCTAATTTTAAATTCATTTCTATCTAAAAAAGAATTTATCCTTGAAATTTCTTCTAGAAATAGAATAATATTTTTAAGTTCTTCAATAGAAACTCTTGAATTCTCTTTAAGAAGTAAAACAATAGAATCATTGATACTCTCTAGATAAGAATTTGGATATGTATCATAAACCTCAATAAGATTTCTAAGTAATTTAACAAAAAAACATATCCTATTAATTTCTTCCTCTGTTTTTAATATCCTTTGCGTCTTAAGAAGATTAATAGTATCTGGAATACTTACATAAGAAGTAATTGAGGATAATATTTGATAAAAATCAATTTTTTTTAAATATTTATCTTGCATAAATTTTATATCTCTTAAGCTCATCTAAAATTTTTATATAACTTTTATATCTAACTTCTAAAACTTTAAATCCAATTTGGCTCATTATAAAACAACCTGGCTCATTTACATGTAAACAAGAATTAAATCTACATAAACCATTTAAACTCTGAAACTCTCTAAAGCAATATTTAAGCTCTAAGTAGTCTAAGGTTTCAATCCCAAATTCTTTTATTCCAGGAGTATCGATAATTATTCCACCCTCTGAATGAAAAGCCACAGCATAAACCGTAGTATGTCTGCCTCGTGCATATTTATAAGATATTTCATTTATAGCCTGCGCTGCATTTAAATCAACCAAATTTATAAGTGAAGATTTTCCAACCCCAGATTGTCCAATAAAAGCAGTTCTTGAGTTTCTAATAATTGATTTTATTTCCTCAATTCCCTGAAGGGTGATAGCAGAAGTTTCAACAACCCTGTAGCCTAAATTCTCATAAACTTTACTAAAAGTTTCAACCCTAGCGCTTACGCCCTCATCAACCTTATTTATCACAATAATTGGAGTAATTCCTTGATCCTCAGCAACTACTAATATCCTATCAATAAATGAATTTTTTATCTCGGGAAGACTAGCAGAACTAACGATTAAAACATTATCAATATTTGAAACAATTGCTTGTCTAAGATCAGCTTTTTTATTATAGCGCCAAAGAATATTCTTGCGTTCCAATCTTTCCTTAATATATACCTTGAACTCATCATATATATCACCTAAAACAAAATCACCAGATACCAAAGGATTGTACTCCTTATCTTGAGTAGTTAAAACCTTACCCTTAATAATCCCCTCATAAATTAAATTAGTATTAACTTCGACAATAGCATAAATATTATTAATACCCCAGAGCACTTCAAATTTAAGGTCATTCAATCAATTATTCCTTTGAAATGAAGGCCATATTTTCTACAAAAATCTTTATAAAAGCATAAATTTTCACCTTTTGTTAAATAAAAGCAACGTGTAAATTCACTATCGCTACTACTTAAAGGCTTTAATGTCTTAGCAAACTCATTTGCTACAAGTGCACGATTTTCATAAACAGGAATCCCTAAAAAACTTTCAATCGTATCTTTAATATGCAAATAATGCGTACACCCTAAAAAAACCACATCTCGTTTACTAGCCTCAACCTCTAATTTTAAGTAACTCAAATATCTAAATGCATCTTCCCTAAATCTATCCCCGTATTCTACAAAATTTACAAGCTCTTTTGTGGACTTCAAGATTAAATTGTTATGATACTTTATTTCTTTTTGAACAAATTCACTATTAATAGTAGCATCTGTTGCAATTAAAATAACCTTTTTACGTGCAAGCTCTGCCACTAAACTAACTGAAGGTAAAGTATATATTGTAGGAAAACCAAAACTTAACTTACCATATATGCTAACGGAAGCTGTATTGCAAGCAAAAACTATGGAAGAAATATTATAAATCTCTTCCAATTTTAGAACCAGTTCTAAAATCTCTCCTACAAGAAACTCTGAACTCTTCTCACCATAAGGAAAATTTTTATTATCCGCAATATAGACATAGTTTCTATTAGGCACCTTTTTACTTATACACTCAAAATAAGAAAGCCCACCAACACCTGAATCAAGAATAACTACCACATCCTTTAAATTGCTCATAAAATTTGCTTAAATTTAAGTATAAATATTAATTTATTTTCTTTCAATAATAGTGAAACTACTATTACCGCATATGCTAAAACTACTCTATGTTAAGCTATAATTATTATAAATTATGGTTACAGAGGGAAATATGTATAAAACGATCAAAGAAATTCTCCAAAACCCTACGCTAGGGAGTGAAATAACAGTAAAGGGATGGATTAGAACAAAACGTAGTAATGGTAAAATTTCGTTTGTAGAAATTAATGACGGTTCAAATATAAAAGGAATTCAAGCAGTAATTAATGAGGAGGATCCTAACTTTCAAGAAATCGAACTTAAAAAGTTTACAACAGGCGCCAGCATATCTTTAACGGGAATCTTAATTTTAAGCCCCGCTAAAGGACAAACTCATGAAATCAAAACAACAAGTTTCAACATAATTGGAGAAGTGAATCAGGAAACATATCCTTTACAAAAGAAAAGGCACACCTTTGAATTCTTAAGAGAAATTCCTCATTTAAGAATACGTACCAACACATTTGGAGCTGTTTTCAGAGTGAGAAATCAAATTTCTTACAAAATTCATGAATATTTCCAAAAAAATGGTTTTATATATATTAATACCCCAATCATTACATCAAACGATGGGGAGGGAGCCGGTGAAATATTTCGTGTCTCCACTCTAGATCTGGACAGTATTTCAAGGGAAAAAAAAGTTAACTTTAAAGACGATTTTTTTGGTAAGGAAGCATTTCTTGCTGTTACCGGTCAACTACATGGTGAAGCCTATGCAATGGCTTTATCAAAAATATATACATTTGGACCAACATTTAGAGCAGAAAATTCTAACACCACACGCCATGCCTCAGAGTTTTGGATGGTTGAACCTGAAGTTGCATTCTTCACACTTGAAGATAATATCAAATTAGCGGAAAATTTCCTTAAATATATTCTAAGCAATGTCTTAAATGATTGTAGTCAAGACATGGAATTTTTTGAAAATTTCATTGAAAAGGGTGTAATCAAAAAAATTGAAGATGTAATAAACTCAAAATTTGAAGTTATTACCTATACTCAAGCTATTAAAATACTTGAAAATACGGACAAGTCATTTGAAATAAATCCTTGCTGGGGAATGGACTTACAAACAGAGCATGAAAGATACTTAACAGAAGAAGTTTTTCAAAAACCTACGATAGTTATTGACTATCCAAAGGAATTTAAAGCATTTTATATGAAAATGAATGAAGATAATAAAACTGTTAAAGGAATGGACATCCTAGTACCTCGCATCGGTGAAATCATTGGGGGTAGTGAAAGAGAAGACAATCTAGACAAATTGAATAAAAGAATAAAAGAGCTAAATTTAGATGTGAAAACTCTAAATTGGTACTTAGATTTAAGGAGATTTGGATCAACACCTCATGCTGGGTTTGGGCTTGGGCTTGAAAGATTAATACAGTATGTTACAGGGATGGCTAATATTAGGGATGTAATACCATTCCCAAGAACTCCTAGCAATCTTTACTTTTAAAGAGTCAGGAGAAAAAACTTGAAAATAAAAATTTTATGTACAATATTATTAATAATATCAACCGTAATGTTGTTCTCAGATGAATATACAAACAACACCTTCAAACTATCTTCAAATGTAGAAGAAGAGATCATAGGTACAAAATTAAAACATAAATATAAGAAAGATGCAACTAGTATTAACCAATCAAATGAAATAAGATATCCAGAAACACAAAAAGCTTACCATTATGACATTACAGATACAAAAGACAGTATCCTCGCAGCTAGAAAACACTCAACCTGCAAAAAGAAAATTATAGGAACGCCTACAAATAATCCCATAGAAATAAGGGAATCCGGCAAAGTACAATATCCTTATGACAAAGTCAACACGC
Organism: Candidatus Borreliella tachyglossi; assembly: GCF_003076595.1. Classification (NCBI taxonomy): domain Bacteria; kingdom Pseudomonadati; phylum Spirochaetota; class Spirochaetia; order Spirochaetales; family Borreliaceae; genus Borrelia; species Candidatus Borrelia tachyglossi. The sequence goes on from NZ_CP025785.1 coordinate 102,075, forward strand.
AAACATCAAAGTCAGATAACAGTATATGGTATAACATCAAAGTCTATCCAAATCACAAAAAGGATAAATTTAAAAAAATAAAAACAATTAATGAAGTGAATGTACAAATAGAAAAAGATTTTGCCCTAATTGGCCCAGTTTTAGAAGACAATTTAGGAACAATAACAAAAATATTAGCAATAAAAGGATATAATTCATTAGAATATATAAAAATCAAACAAAATTAAAGTTTTTTTGATAAAAATTTCAAAATATCTCTCAATTCATCATCTATATTTTCAAAACTCAATTTATATTCATCTTCTGATACGCCTGTTAACTCATGATTATTGTAATGAATCCACATATTTGAATCTTGTCCTGAATGTTTATTAACATAATAATCGGGCTTATATTGCGTACAGCCTCGCTCCTTATAGTCATGAACAGCAATCTTAACATTTTGACTATCGATTCCGCTTTTTAAAACCTCTTCTTTCAAATAAATAATTGTACGCCCAGTATCAAAAACATCATCTATAAACAACACATTATCCCCCGCTCTTAAATATTTAGGATCATAAGTCCATCCATCTATCATTATCTTCTTTTGAAGATTAGAAATATCATAAGATCTTGCAACAACAGCAGCATAAAGAAGCGGTTTTTCTATCTTAACAAACTTAAAGAACTCACTAATAATATTACCAAGATAAGCTCCCCCCCTTAAACAAACATAAATGATATCAGGAATAAATCCTTCTTTATAAATCTTGTAAGCAAGCTTGAATCCATTTACCCTTATTACCTCATAAGAAATGAATTTTTTCATAAGTATAATACCCCCAAGTATATAAAACTAGCATTTACTAAAAATCATTTTTAGTCAATTACTATTGAAAGAGCATTATGCCTTTCAATACTCTAATTCTTAAATAAATATCTCTAATAAAGCCAACTGCTTCTAATATTATTATCAAAAGCATCTAAGCCCATCCATCTAAATTAATCTGATGAAACTTCAAATCAAAAATCAAGCTTAAAACTTTACAAATATATTCAATAGCATTATAGCACTTTTTCTAAATCCCTCAATATAAACATTTAAAAACTAAAAAAATACAACTCATTTAATCTCTTTCGCTAAATTGTATCAAACAATCTTTTAAAATAATTTAACTATACCCTAAATTGAGAAACTTAAAAAAGTTATAAATAACTTAACCAAAACACCAGATAGGCTTAAAGATGAGCTCTTTAAGCCTACTATATTAAAATAAAGTTTATTGTTAAAAAGACACTTTAAAAGTTTTACCACCCCTTAAAATGCCGTAAGTATTCTTTCCAAATTCAATAGCATCATAAAAATCTCTTAAATTTGTAACACTCTTTGAATTAACAGTAGTAATTATATCCCCTGTTGCAATCTTGGCATTCTTCCCTAAACTTTTTTCAACGCTATCAACAACAACCCCATTAATCCAATTTTTCAAAGAAAGGTAGGCCCTAACCTCATTGGTTAATGGATAAACAATAAACCCTGGCATCAATTTCCCGCCTGATACAATTTCCTTATCATCGGGTCTAACAGCAAGTTCAACTTCAATGTTCTTCTTCTCTTTTCCTCTTAAAATCTCAATCTCAATCTTCTCGCCCGCATAGAAATCATTAATATAACGAGTAACATCATGGACAATATTCATTGAAACCCCATTTACCTTACTAACTATATCACCTGCTTTAATTCCTGTCTTTAAAGCAGGTGATCCTGCATAGACATTTGCAATCAATGCTGATGAGACAGAATCATCCTCATATCCTAAGCTTTTAAGAACTTCAAGATCCTTATCTTTCGTAGGATAGAAAGATATTCCAAGCCAAGCTGATTCAATCTTTTTACCACTAATAAAAGCCTCTACAATACTCTTAGCGTTATTAATAGGAATAGCAAATCCAAGTCCAACATTACCCCCAGAAGGCGAAGATATCCAAGTATTTATCCCAATAACTTCCCCTCTAATATTTACAAGCGGACCCCCAGAATTACCACGATTAATAGCTGCATCTGTCTGGATAAATAAATTTCTTGCCTGCAAATTAGGATTTGCTGAACGATGAAGACCACTTATAATACCCGCTGTTACTGTAAAGCTAAAATGGTGAGGATTTCCAACAGCTATAACCCAATCCCCTATCTCAAGGATGTCACTATCTCCAAGTTCAGCTATTTTAATGTTCACATCATTAGCCTCAAAGCTAATGAGTGCAATATCTTTTTTATCATCCTTACCTACCAACTTTGCTTTATAAGTTTTATTACCATAAGTCCCAATTTCAAATTCAATAGCCTTATCTACAACATGACTATTTGTAAGAGCATAAAATAAATTTGACTTCTTAGAATCTTTCCCAATAACTATTCCAGAACCAACCCATTTAGCTTTTCTCTCAGTATTCAATCCTGGAATATCAAAAAAGAAAAAATGCAAAGGATCTCTCTCCTTAACTACTCCAGTAGCATAAACCTCCACAGTTGACGGTAAAATTTTCTTAGATGCCTTTCTAAAAGAATTTTGAAGAGATTGTAAATCATCACCTTTCTCTTGTGCAAAAACAATAGTATTCTTATCAGGCCTTAAATAGTGTATTCCAATAAAAAATCCAATAACCAAAGCTAACAAGCTAACAAAAAATACAGAAAAAAAACTTTTCTTCACCTTAAACACCTCCATAATATTCAACCAAACCTTTTAAATAAATACTTATCTAATATCTATTAAATCTCACTTAAAATTAAAGGAAGACCATCAACGACAGCAACAGTATGCTCAAAATGAGCAGAACAACTCAAATCAGATGAAAAAACAGTCCAACCATCACTCTTAATAGAAACTTTATGTCCCTTTAAGTTGACCATCGGTTCAATTGCTAAAACCATGCCTTCCTGAATCCGTATATTATTTAAAAAAGGAGCATAATAATTGGGAACATTTGGCTCCTCATGCAAAGCAAAACCAACGCCATGCCCTGTATAATCTCTAACTATCCCAAAGCCAAATGGTTTGATATAATTTTCTATAGCTCTTGAGATATCTAAAACTCGATTGCCAACCTTCATAGCAGAAATTCCCCTATAAAGAGATGCCTCTGTCACTTCTAATAATTTATTAATCTCAGGACTTACATTACCCACTCTAAAAGTCTTAGCCATATCACTATAAAACCCATCTAAAACAACCCCGCAATCTATACTAATAACATCACCATCTCTCAGCCTCCTTGCACTAGGAACCCCATGAATAACCTCCTCATTTACAGAAGCACAAATAGTACCCTTAAATCCATTATAGCCTTTAAAAGCAGCCTTGGCTCCATTTTTAACAATAAAATCGCTAGCAATAAGATCAAGCTCTTTAGTGCTAATCCCAGGGGCAACACTCTTTTCAACTTCTGTAAGTGTTTGAGCCAAAAGACTCGCAGATGCCTTAATTTTATTAATATCCTCTCTAGACTTTAACTGTAAATTAGCCAAAAATTCACTTCCTTTCTTTGAGTATGTCTATCATATTCATATAAAGCTTACCCTCATTGGTTTCGTAAAAAGAATTAGAAATCAAAATATCTTCCCGACCCTTTTCAAATTCACCTAAATAAAGATAATTAACCCCTCTTTTTAAATAAATTTTTGCTACATTTTCACACTCTTCTAAAGTAATTTGACTCTTATCAGAGAGATTAAAAGGCAAAAAAGAAACTGCTGAATTAAAATATTCTTCAGATTTTTTATAATCTTTTTGATAAAATTTTAAAACCCCAAGATTATAATAAACACCATACAAATACTTACTTGTTTGATTTTCAAAAATTACCTTTTCGGAAACAGTTAATTCCCTCTTAAGAAAATAATAATAAAATTTATAAAAATAATACCAATCATATCCCTTATCAACAGGATTGTAAATCTTGAAAAACAAATCTAAATCTCTTAGATCGGAATAAAGAAGTAAATTCCAACTCAAAAGCTGAGCAATATCAATGCTGTAATTTGACCTATAGAACAAGCGCCATAAAAAGGACTTCTTAGCTTCATACTCAAAATTAGAATAATTTAACACAAAGTAAAGCTTAAAAAATAAAGGATCGTCTTTATACTTTTTCGTAATCTCATTTGCATTAAAATAATCATTATCTTCGAAATAAGTATTAGCTAAATAATAACTCATCATTTTATTATCTTTAAATTTTTCATTAGCCTTATTTAAATAAGCAATAGCTCGCTTAAGATCTCGTTCCTTCTTAGCAATAAATGCCAGACCAAGATAAATTATCATACTGTAATCAGGAAAATTAGCATAAATTTTTAAATATTCCCTCTTAGCATTATGAATGTCGCCCTTTTTCAGATAGGCATCTGCTAACAAAAGCATTAAGCTTGGTTCATTATTATCATTAATAAGATTAAGGTTGGCAATGACAAAATCCAAATTATCAAGTCCATAAGAGATATAAGCAAGCTCCCTAGCAAAATTTTTATCTTCTTTTATTTTCAAAAGTATTCTCTTAGCGGAATCTAAATCCTTTTTTTCTATATATAAAAGCATTGCATTAACTAGAAATGCATTATTTTTAATACTCAAACCTATAGTCTCAAAGGTAAGAGCATCTCTTTCTCCATCTATCTTGATTAAAAAATCTTTAACACTACCCTTCAAGCCTTCATTTAAAGCTAAATTTTTAATAAAAGCCTCATGGTAGAGATGTTTATATTCCTCATGCCCTAAAAGATATTGCTTTGCAATATCATAAGCCTCTAAGACCGAACCTACTTTCAGCTTTGAATATACCTCAAGTGCTCTAAGTTTTAAATTTCCTGGCAAACTCTTAATTCCCAATTCCAAAATGTCTCTCATTAATAAATAATCTTTAAACTTATCAGAATAAAGTTTTGCCCTCTTAACAAGAGTAAGCCATTTAAATTCAGTATCAGCATAAGATGACGAAAATCTTATCACATTCTCAGCACTCTCCAAGTTATTTTCTAAAAGATAGTTATCAACTTCCACAATAAGTTCATTAAAATCTCTACCTCCCTTTAATATATATAAAAAATATGGATTTGTGTTAAAATAGAAAACACCTGATAGAAGTATTATTATAAATAATAAACCAAATACCAATAACTTCTTATTTATTTTCAAATGAACTCTCCATATCTTTTAACAAGGCATCAAGTATCCCATTAACAAACTTATAAGAATTCTTGCTGCCATATTTCTTGGCAATTAAAATAGCCTCGTCTATTATAGATCTCTTGGGAACTTCCAAATTTTGAAACTTAAGTGAGTACACACTCATCCTTAATATGGCAAGATCAACTTTATCCATACGATCTAGTTGCCAATTAAAAGAAATATTACTAATCAATTTATCAATAAATTCTAAATTTTCATAAGTACCATTAACTAGCATAGAATAAAATAATTTTAAGTCTTCCTCGAAATCAACCTTATGATCCTCAAGGCTCAAAATATCGTAAATATTATCCTTTGCTTTTTGATTAACATCAATGCTATAAATTTTTTGAAAAGCTAATACTCTAGCTTTATGTTCCAAGCTCATAGTTAATTAATAAATGTTCTCCCTTTATTTTAGACTAGAATCCAAAATTTGTACACTAGCAGACTTGTTGAGTTTCTCATAAATTTCTTGTTGCACCTTAGCAACAATTTTTTGCTGTTGGACATTAACTATATTATTCTTTATAGCATCCTTTACTGTCATATCAACATTAGGAGATACCTTGTCATTTAAACCCAAAAATTTCTGAGAATACATTTCAGTAATCTTGATTATATGGAAACCTTCTTTTGACGATATTGGTTGTGAAATATCTCCCTTATCAAGCATGAAGACTTCCTTAATAAAATCTGCCCCAAGAACATTCTGCGCATTCTGATCACCCCTTGCCAAAAAGCCAAGATCACCATTCTTAGCCTTAGACGCCTCGTCATCTGAGTATTTTCTTACAGCCTCTTCAAAGGTAATCTTTTTAGATTTTATCTGATTTGCAATATCTTTTGCCCTTGCAAGAACATCTGATCTCTTTTTATCCTTAGAAGAAAAGAAAACATGACTAACCCTTGCTATATCAGGGTTAACAAACTTAGTCTTATTAGCTTCGTAATACTCAACTACTTCCTTTTCGTCTGGTGCTTTTATTTCTGAAAATTTGGGCTGAGCAGTTTTTAAAATCAATTTTTGGGAAGACAGAGATCTCTTCATTGAAGCTAAAAGTTCATTCCAATTCGTACCCTGACTTTCTATCATTTGTTTAATTTGATCATCTGAGAGACTCACAAGTCCAAATTGAGTTCTAATAGTTTGCATAACCTCTTCGTCTCCAACTTTAATCCCCTGCTTTAACGCCTCTTGACCAAAAAGAATATCGGCTATTAAGACCTGCAAAACTTGTTTTCTCTCAGCATCACTTAAATCTCGACCTTGCGTCTTCTTTAGTGTATCTACCTTAGAATCAAATTCTGTCTTAGTAATAATTGCGTTACTGTGCAAATTAATAATTACAACAGGAGTATTCTGAGCAAAAGAGTTTATTCCTATAACACAAAACAACAGAAAACATAAAAATTTACCCATAAAAACCGCCCTTACATCAATAATCAAATTTAAATCATTTCATAAAATTTTAACAAAACATTAAATTTAAATCTAGTTTCAAAATAGAAATATAGCTTATCTATATAAAAAGCCAGCTATACCTTGCCCACCCCCGACACAAAGAGACACAATCCCATTACGTTTATCATGTACGCTCATAAGCCTTGCAAGGGTCAATAAAATTCTTGCTCCACTAACTGAAAAAGGATGCCCCAATGCAATAGCACCCCCATTAACATTAATAATGCTATCCTTAATATTATACTTTTTATATAAAGCTTTCAATACACTTAAAACCTGCGCTGAAAAAGCTTCATTTGTTTCAATGAAATCAATTTCACTTGGCTTTAAGTTAAATTTCTTTATAATCTCTTCAATAGCAATATAAGCTCCAAATCCCATATGAAGAGGATTAAGACCTACACTTTTAAAGCCACCAACATAAGCTAAAGGTTTGACCCCCATTTTTTTAACAAAATCTTCGCTTGCCAATATTAAAAAACAAGCCCCGTCATCCAGACTAGAAGAATTCCCCGCAGTAATAGTGCCCCCCTCTTTAAATACCGGCCTCAGGGATTTAAGCTTTTCCAAACTTAAGCTATCTCTTATTTCCTCATCACTAGATATAACACTTTTAAGCTTTGTCTTCTTATCAAAAACAGACAGGGGGTATATTTCATCATCAAAATATCCACTATCTCTTGCTAATTTAGCCTTCATATGCGAATCATATGCAAATTGATCTTGCATCTCTCGTGTAATATCGTATATCTCCGCCAAATTCTCTGCTGTAAGCCCCATAACAGTTCCACTTGGAGTATCAACTAATGCATCTCTATATATTGAATCTTCTATTTTAAAGTCTCCAAATTTCAAACCATCAAATCGAACATCCCTTGGTAAAAAATAAGGTGAATTACTTAAATCCTCTACACCCCCAGCTAAAATAATTTCACTATTGCCAAGGCTAATAGAGCTGGCAGCAATTTCTAATGATTTAAGTCCTGATCCACAAACTTTGTTTACAGTGAACGCAGGTATCATCTCACCTAAACTGGCGCTCAAAGCAATTTGTCTAGCAATATTTTGCCCAAGTCCTGCTGAAATAACATTTCCAATAATAACCTCGTCTATCCTATCAATATTATTTCTTCCAAGCAAAGCCTTAACAATATCTGAGGACACATCCACAATGCTCATTCCTCTCAATGAACCTCCAAACTTAGTAATAGGAGACCTAAGTCCATCAATAATCGCTACTTTCCTCATACAGAACACCCCAAATAAACAAAAATAATTTTTCAATTATATAATAACAGAAGTAAGCATTACTTAGAAGTAATTCTTGAAATAATTCTTATTTAAAAGTAAAATGGTATAATTAGGTGATTAATGAAATTTAATATAACACTAATCCTTATAATGCTTGCTACAAACTCTTATTCTTATAATTATGCAATCAAATATAAAAATGATGGAGTCGACAAATACCACTTTGAATCACTAAATGATGGTTTTGGATTTGCATTCAGTGATTTCTTTGACGATCTTAGAAGTGGTTCTTTAATATTTACCCATGAATCAAAATATAACTTCATAATAAATGCAGAAGCCCACATGTTAACTTTTAGAGGCTATCAGGGGACTGCCGAAAATTTAATAAAAAGAGTCGATCTTCTTGAAATTGGTTTTATGTATTATTTCCCATTCTTAATAAAATCAAATACAACATATTTTGGAGACATTGATATTGGACTTGGCATTAAAAACCTAATTTATGGAAACTGGGGTGGAACTCTAATGCAAAAAGTGGTACATCTTACTCTAAGGCAATTTCGACCAATTCCTGAAAATTATGAAAAATATAATTATATAGGGTTTTTAAGTTCAGCAATAAATTATTCATATATGAGATTCCTAAATTTTGAAAATTACCTAGACCTTTCTTACTTTGCGGATTATTTTTTCAAAACAAGCATTGGATTGGATTTTAGAAATGAAGCCATAGGTATTGAAACTAAACTCTTCTATCAAATTCAAAACAAAATAAATAATATAAAAACGTATGCTAAGGTACAAGAAGCGGAGAGTGGGTTTGGAATACAGTACAGAATTTATTCTAAAAATTTTTTTACCACTAATAATCTTAATATACACAATTTCTTAGATAGAGAAAATTTCTTAAGCGTAGGAGGTTTTGGTATAAGTCTCACTCAAGAATATGATAATATTACGGAAAATGACTTATACACACTAAACCAAAATTTTGCTATTGGATACGAATTCATGGTTCCATTTCAACTTAGAAATTTAATATACTACAAAGTAATGCCTGCGTTCAAATGTTACTTTGCTATCGCAACAAATTATGATATTAATGAAACTGAGATAAATAGTCTTACAAATAAATTCTCATCGGGCATCACATACGAATTATTTACGAAAGGTTTATTTACGCTATACATAGGCTCTGGAATATATTTATCTTACAATAAAGACAATAAAGATATTAAAGCTATCTACAGACCAATTAAAATAAAAGATACGCTTCAATTGGGATTTGAAATTGAACCTGGAATGCTAATAGAAGCATTTAAATACAATAAAGCAATTTACAACTTCAAAATATTTACAAAAATGAATTACTCTCCGATGGTCTATAACATAGACGCTAAAGCTCTAGAGAAACATACATACACCTTTAATTATTTTGGAATTGGAGTAGAAGTAACCACCTAAATATTAAAATATAAAACACAACAAAAGATCTCAAGAATAGCAATTCAATGGATATAAGATAAATTCTTAAAACCTAAGACAATTTACTTAAAACCCACAATCTAATTCCTAGTACTCGCTCTCATATTCTTTATTGACAAATCTAACAACATGCGGAAGAAATAATATATCCGCTTTCCCTGTTGGCCCATTTCTATGTTTTGCAATAATAACCTTAGTCTCTATTGCTCCGCCCTCTACCTTAGACTCACTCTTTAAATCTTTTTCTCTATGCAGCAAAATAACAATATCTGCATCCTGTTCCAATGCGCCAGATTCTCTCAAGCTAGCAAGACTGGGCTCTCGCCCCTCAGTATCCCTTGTAAGCTGAGACAATGCAATAATGGGAATTTTAAGCTCTCTTGCAAGCTCTTTAAGTGATTTACTAATTGAGGCTACCTGTTCATGCCTTGGAAGATTCTTAGTTTCAAAGGAAATAAGACTAATATAATCCACAAATAATATATCTATACCAGAGAACCTTTTAAGTCTTCTAGCTTGCGTTGCAAGTGTCAACAAACTAATATTAGCAGTATCCTCAATGTAAAGTTCAGCGTTACTAATGTCATTGACAGCGTCATTTAATGCTTTAATCTCATGTCCAGACAAAATACTATTTTGAACCTTAAAACTATCAATATTAGCCTGAGATGCTATGATCCTTTTAATTAAAGCATCTGCTGTCATTTCAAGAGAAAAAAATCCTACCTTCCTTCTCTTATCACTCCGCAATGCAATGCTAGATGCAATATTTAATGCAAATGCTGTCTTACCAATACTAGGACGAGCACCGACAATAATAAAATCACTATCTCTAAAGCCTCCAATAAGAGTGTCAACCTTTCTGAAACCACTTGAAATTCCCAAATTAGCTTCTCGTCTTTTCATGCTTCTCTCATATATCTCAGCATGTACTCTCTCAGCAACAACTTTTGCATGATAAAGATTTTTACTAGAATAATCTAACTCAATGGAAAGAACCTGTCTTTGAGCCTCTTCCACAAATTGTTCAACTTTTTTCGTAGAATCATTTGCTAAATCATTAAGTTCTCTAGAAATCTTAGAAACATCCCTTCGAATACGATGCTCCTTAACAATTCTTGCATAAACATTTATAGTCTTATCTGTTGGGAGATATCCTGATAAAAAATTTAGATAATCTTGCAATCCTGTTAAAGCTTTGAAATTACTCAAAAGTTGAGATTTAGGAGTCAAGGTAGATACTTCTTCAAAGACAGTTATGGGATCAATATTTTCCCTCTTTTCATAAAGAGAAATCATAGCTCTAAAAATCATCTGATGAGTCTTGTTATAAAAATCATCTGACTTTAGATATAGAGCAGCTTCTTCCAACTTTTCTGAATTATAAAATATACTTGAAATAACTGCTTTTTCTGCTCCATCATTAAAAAGAAGCGTGGAGGCAGTGCTTACTGAAGTAAAAGCCACAAGCTATACCTCTTATTAAACTTCCTTTTCAACTTTCTTAGACTTCTTAAGAGAATCTTTTTTCTCTTCCTTTTTTATCTCAACCTTAATAATAGAGTTAATTCCCTCATAAAGCTTAATAATTACATCATAAACTCCAAAAGTTTTCAAAGTACCATGATGTATATCTATTTTCCTTCTTTCAATTTTAAATCCAAGCTTTAGAAGCTCCTCAGAAACATTTAAGCTGTTAATACTATGGAACAACTTCCCACTATCACTAGATTGCATTACAAACTCCAGCTTAACAAGATCAAGTCTCTCTTTAAGTTCAAGCGCTATCTTTTTTTTTGTTTCTTGTCTCTTAAGTATGGATCTCCTCTTTTGATTAAAAATATCAATATTATGCTTATTTGAAAAAACAGCATAGCCTTTTGGTAATAAGTAATTCCTTGCAAAACCATCCTTTACATTAACAGTATCACCTTCCTTACCAAGATTAATAAAATCTTCTTTTAAAATTACTTTCATCATTTCTCCTTAGCTACTTTTTTACAAAAGGAAGCAGAGCCATATATCTAGCTTTCTTAATCTCTACAGCAAGACGCCTCTGATGTTTAGCAGAAGTACCTGTAATCCTCCTAGGCAATATTTTCCCTTGTTCCGTAATAAACTTTCTAAGGAAATCGAATTCTTTAAAATCTGGAACTCTGTCCATATCACAAAACTTGCATGACTTTTTCTTAAAAAATCTAAAATTAGGGTTTTTCTTAAAACCATCCTGATGACCATCAGCTCTTGAATCTCTCTGATGGGAATCTCTATCCTTATACATAAACTAATACTCCTAAAAAGGTATATCCTCATTAAAACTGTCATCAAAGCCAATATCCTTAAATGAATCTGGCTTTTTGTAACTTTCAAAGCTACCATTATTGGCGCCCTGAGTAGCAGATGCTGCACCAAACATTTGAAGCTCATCTACCAATACACTAATCTTACTCCTCTTATCTCCAGTGTTCCTATCTTGCCAACTCTCATACTTTAAAGAACCGCTCACCGCAACCTGTTTTCCCTTCTTAAGAAAAGTACTAAGACTCTCAGCTCTTTTTGAAAAAACAACACAATCAAAAAATTGAGCATGATCAACCCATTCATCATTTCTCTTCATTCTTCTATTATTAGCTAAACCAAATTTAAGAATAGCTATACCAGACTCAGTATAAGTAAGCTCAGAGTCTCTAGTAAGTCTGCCAGACAAAACTAATGAATTAATATCGGCCATCTAAATCTCCTCAATTATCTTTATTAATATCATTGTTAGCATTAGAGGTATTAGGTCCTAATACCTCTTTTTCACGAGCATCTCTATTATCTCTAAATTCTCTAAAATTTCTTTTCTTAACTTTCTTGGTATTAACCTTTTTGCTAACCTTAACTAAGATCATATATCTTAACAAATTTTTAATAAGCTTCAATTGAGACTCAAGTTCTCTTAAATTATCTCCATCCATCTTAAATTCTATTATCTCATATCTACCGCGCTCTTGCTTCTTAATAGGATATTCCAAAGCTCTCTCTCCAAGAGAATTCTCAACGATATCACTAGCATTAAAAGCCAAGAGGTGTTTTTTCACCTCTTCTAAAGTTGCCTTATACTCAAGCTCTTCACTCCTAAACAAAAAGCAAGACTCATACTTCTTTACCATTCTAACTCCTTCTGGTCTCAATCGTGCCATAAATCCTTAAAACTTCATGGCAAAGGTCACCTAGATAGTATATAAGAGTGATCAATTTTTTTCAATATTGAGTAAAATCTTTTCAAAGAGATTCCTCCAGGACAATTAAAAACTTCTATCTTACTGTCCTTAGAAATTACTCTACGATAGGGTATCATTAAAGGATATACCTTAAGTGTCATGCAATAACCCATATACCTAGAATAACGCGCATTAAATCCAGCATTAACTGCAAGTTCAGCATAAGTCAATCCATAATAATCACCTTCAAAAGGACTCTTAAAAACTTTCAACCAATTACAGTGTATCTTATTTTTTGGGATACATTTTTTCTTTAAAATCTATAATCTCAGTTCCTCATTTCAAATCCTTCAAAAATAGCTTTAAAATAAATAATAAAAACAACTTACCTAATACAAATCCATCACTTTGAATACCCTCACAATACAAACAACTTCTATTCATCAGCCTCATCTTTAGTAAGCTTATAAAGTTTTCCTGTCTTACCTTGCTTTTCAAGTTTATCATCTTCTCTCATTTCAATATAGGCTTTAATGCCTTGTTTCACGTTATCAGATACAACAACGACGCTAGCTCCGAAAAGTCTTTTAGGAGAATACGCTTCAATCGCTTGTTTTATATAATAAACATGGGTTCCATAAGCAATTCTAATTGTATTATCAATTGCAACAACGTTTAAAGCCCCTGTTTCTTTAAGCAAATCCTGTGATACAAGCTCAGGGCTAAAAACTACAAATTTTAGATCCGTCAATATAACATCAAACCTCTGGATATTATCAAGACCTCCAAGACCTTGAACTATCAAATGTGCTATCCCCATCCCCTCAACTTTTCCTTCACTACCCTCAAAAAATGGTTCATCAACACCAAAAATCTGAAAATCAAAATAATTATAAAGCCATTTAAAAGTAAAATAATACAAACCAAAAAATGCAAATCCTAAAGGTAATATATAAATCCAATTCGTTTTAGCATGTCCTTGCAATATCCCAAACATAAAAAAATCAAAAAATCCAGTAGAAAAAGTATTCCCAATTGAAATGCCAAGTATATTAGCAATCAATAATGCAAATCCTGTATAAATAGCATTAACAAAATAAAGCAAAGGTGCCGTGAAAATAAAAAGAAATTCTAAAGGCTCTGTGATCCCTGTCATAAAAGCTGTAAGCGCTCCTGAAAATAGAAGAGATGCAACTTTACTTTTATTATCATGAATAATTCCTCTATAAACTCCAAATGCTGCTCCAGGAAGCCCAAACATAATAGAAAGATAAAAACCACTATTAAACCTAGAAATACCTGCATAAAATTTAGTAAGTTGTGGATCAGACAACTGAGCATAGAATATATTCTGAATACCACGAACAGCCTGACCATTAATAACTTCTGTTCCTCCCAATGAAGTAAAATTAAAGGGAAATGAAAGAATAGAATGAAGCCCTAAAGGAATGAGTAATCTGTTTAACACTCCATAAAGAAAACTACCAAAATAGTCAAACTTAGAAATAAAAAACCCAAAAGAAGCAATGATTTCATCAAGATTTGGCCAAATTGAGCAAAATATTATCCCCAATAAAATACAAAAAGGCAAAGCTACTACGGGAACAAACCTAAACCCAGAAAAAAAGCTAAAAGGTAACGGTAACTTAATATCATAAAATCTATTATGTAAGCATCCAACTAAAAGACCTACTGCCAAAGCACCTACAATACCCGTATTCAAAGTTTGAATCCCAAGAACATTTATTTGACCCATAGAAGACATTAAACTGGGGTCAACAAGTTCTGAAAACATCTCAAGAAAATAATTCTCAGTAACATTAAAAGTCAAATATCCAATAAGCCCTGAAAGCGCAGCAGATCCCTTGTGAACTCTCGCAATTCCAACAGTAATCCCTATGGCAAAAAGTAATGGAATATTTAAGGTAATAATATTACCTGTAGTCTTCATAAGCCCTAAAATAGCCTTAAAGACATTATTATCAATATAAGCCGAATTAGAAGGATTTAACATTGCAGACCCAATTCCAAGCATTAAACAAGAAATTGGTAAAATAGAAAGTGGCAAACTTATCGCATTGGAAACTTTCTGCAACTTTGCAAATCTAAGAATTTTAAAAAAATTTATCATGCTATTCCTCTCCATTCAAAAATTTAAAACATTATCATTATATAGCTTTTTTTAAAAAAAGTTGGGTCTCAGAAAAAATATGAAGTAATATAAATTTATATCTATTAAACAAAATTATTGCTATATTCACTTAAATTATGTTTTTTTGAATTAATATATTTAAAATAGGAGCAAGTTCATGCCTGAAAAAGAAAACAAATATAAATCTTATAACTATGAAATACCCAAAAATGAATTGTTTAGTTCAATGTCTCATCTATTTGGCATTATTTTATCAATAATAGGCACTACTATCCTTGTCACTCTATCAATTATCTCAGATAATTATTTTTACGCAATGTTATTTCTTATTTATGGATGCTCAATGATATTACTATACACAATGAGCACTCTTTATCATATTTTTTTAAAAGGAACCAAAATAAAAAAAATTTTTAGAAAACTTGATCACATATCAATATTCATATTGATATCAGGAACCTATACTCCACCTTGTCTAATCCTTATACCAAGTCCTAATGGAAAAATAATTCTTTCAATAGTTTGGGGACTCGCTATTTTAGGAATTATCTTTAAATCAATATATGTCAACAGTCCTGGATGGTTTAATGGGTGCTTATTCATACTTATGGGATGGGTTATTATGTTTGGAATCAAATTTATTTACAACGCACTCCCCTTAAGAGGTTTTTTATACTTAGTCCTTGGAGGTATCCTTTACACAACAGGTGGAATAGTGTACGCAGCAAGCAAAAACTTAAGTCCAAAAGCAAACATGAGAATGCATGATATTTTTCATATTCTAATAATACTTGCCTCCTTTTCTCACTTTTGGTTTATGTTGAAATATGTACTCCCTACTAATTAATGTAAACATCAACTTTCTATTGCACAATTTGAAAATCAATCACCCCAAAATATTATTAAGATCGTTAAAAAGTCCTAAAATAAAAAGACCCAATACCAAAACAATGCCAAAGCTGTAAAAATAATAAATAAATTTTGGCTTAAATCTCCTACCACGCAAAATCTCAATCAGACTAATAAGAATTTGCCCTCCATCAAATACAGGAATTACAACAAAAAATAAATTCATACCAGCAACCAGTAAATTAAAAATAGCAACAGTATTAAGCCAATATGAAACTCCTAGTGAAGAAGATCCAGAAAGAATATTAACAAGTCCAACAGGCCCTACAATATTCTTAGAGTTATTTGTAAAATTAGTTAATAATGCAAAAATGGAATATAAGATATCACCTAGAACATCTAAGACTTTATTAAAAGAATTTTTAATAGCAATCCCTAAATTATCTGCTTTAATCACTCTTTCTAAACGAGGCAAGAAATAAACCCCTAAAGATTTATTCGCATCTTGAAATAACAACTTTGAAGTTAAAATTTCTCCATTCCTCTCAAATTTAATATCCACTACATCGACATCAAGATTTATAATTAAGCTGTTTAATTCTTTGCTATTATTTAAATCCACATCATTAATCCCTATTATTTTATCATTAGTTTTAAGCCCTGCGACTTCAGCTGGGGAATTTGACTCGACCTTAGAAATAACAAGATCTATCCAAGGCCTAATTTCTCCCAAAAGCTTTTCTAAACTTGTATGCTCTTTGAAGCTAACATTCTCACTACCTCTTGAAATTGTGAAAGTTATATCAACTTCTTTGACTGGAACAGCTTGCTTTAAATCGGAAAAATACCTGATATCACTAGTATTAACACGTGAAATAATATCCCCATCTCTAAAATTGCTTACACTATTCTTATTTGTAACATTTATTTTGCTAGGATAATCAAAAATAATAATGCCTACCATCTCTATTATTATAAAAAACATAAATCCCAAAATTAAATTAAAAAGAGGTCCTGCAAAGTATATCAATATTTTCTTAAAATTAGAAATACCAAAAAGAGAATCTTTATCTGCTTCAATCTGCCTACCCAATCTAAGTTCATTTCCTAAGTGTTCAGCTCCTTTAAGCTTGCAATAGCCTCCCAAAAATATAGGAGAAAATCTATACTCCGTGCCCTTTACTTTGAATTTAAAAATGCTGGGACCTATTCCAACAGAAAAAACTTCAACCTTAACCCTAAAAAGCTTTGCAAATAAAAAATGGCCTAGTTCATGAATAAATATTATAAGGCTAAAACCCAAAAGACTAAACAAAACAGACATAAATTCCTCCCAAAAATGCCTACGATAAGTATAAATAAAATATAGGACCTGTTAAAAGGAATGAATCAATCGAATCAAGAGCGCCGCCTCTTCCAGGGATAATATTGCCAGAGTCCTTAACTCCTGCACTACGCTTAAGTCCAGACTCAAATAAATCGCCAATAATAGTAAAAAATCCTATTAGTACACCAAAAATCACAGCTTCACCGTAGGTCAAATTTATTAGCCCTAAAAATACTACAATTACTGCAACAAGAACAGAAAACAATATTCCACTTAAAAATCCCATTATAGTCTTATTGGGGCTGATAATTGTGGGCCTATAACTATTTTTTCCAAAAAAATATCCACAAAGATAAGCAAAAGTATCATTACCACTAACCATAGCAAAAAGTATCAATAAAAGAATAGGAGCCTTTGGTAAAGTAGTAATAGCAACAATAAATGAAATTAAAATACCCGGATATATAAGTATAAAAATTATTGAAGTGGCCTGCAATAAAAAATTAACAATTTCATGTTCTTTAATGAAAACCAAATTGACAATCCAGTTACTAAAAACTAAAGCTATAACTAAATAAAATATCACATTTATACCCAAATCAAAAATATTGAAATGCACATACGTCAAGATTGGAGGAAATATTCCTACAAGAAAAGCTAAAACACTTGAAATAGCAGAGGATTTAACCTTAAGCAAATCATTAACTTCCTTAGCAGAAATTCCACTAAAAATAAAAAGTAAAATATTAATGAACAAATAACTTTTAAATTCCAAAAATATTAAAAACAGAATTAAAGGAACAAAAAACATAAATGTACCAAGTCGCGCAATAAATGTCAACTTTTTAGACCTAAAACCAAACAAATTTTCATCTCCCAAAATTTCTCTTCCTATTTCTAAAACATTCTAAATCTTCACCATAATTAGAAATAAAATACTCTGGCCACAAAATATTTGAAAAAACAAATTCACAATAAGCAATTCTCCATAAAAGAAAATTGCTTATTCGCATATCTCCACCAGTACGTATTAAAAGGTCGGGATCACAAAGCTCCGGATTGTCTAAAAATTTAGAAAACTTAATTTCATCTAAGGCCTCGAGATTTAAATCACTCCTCAGAATTCTATGGACAGCTCTAACTATTTCATTTCGACCACCATAATTAATTGCTAAATTCAAAATAATCCCGTCAAAATCTTTAGTAAAATCAATAGCGTCAATGATTGCTTTCCTTACCCCCCTATCCAAAGCCTCAATGTCCCCAGAAACTATTATTTTTATATTATTTGTACTGTAAAACTCAAATTCAGTGCTTAAATAATTGACAATTAAAAGCATTAAATCTTCTATCTCGTGCTTTGTCCTACTCCAATTTTCTGTAGAGAAAACATAAAATGACAAATACTTTATACCCAATTTTAAAGAATGCTTGATAATCTCCTTAGCTCTCTTTAAACCCTCTTTATGCCCTTCAAGAGAAGATAGACCTCTTTCCAAAGCCCATCTTCTATTTCCATCCATAATGATTCCAACATGCATTGGAAGAGATTCGCTATTCATAAACCTAAACTTCCATTATCTCTTTTGTTTTTAAATCTAAAATTCCATCTATTCTCTTAATATAAGAATTAGTAACCTTTTGAACATCCTCCAAAATCCGTCGTAAATCATCCTCCGTAATCTCAGAATCTTTCTCTCGCTTTTTTGCCCAAGTATTTAACTCCTGCCTCACATGCCTAGCTGCAACTCTATATTCCTCAGCTATCTTTTTTGCCTGCTTGACAATTTCTTTACGCCTCTCAACAGTAAGCGCAGGTACCTTAATCCTAAGCACTGCTCCATCACTTGAAGGGTTCATAGAAAGGTCAGAATTAAGTATAGCCTGTTCTATCTTAGCCAACAAACTTTTATCCCAAGGTTGAATAACAACCATCCTCGCCTCAGGAATACCAATATTAGCAACCCTACTTAAAGGAATTTTTTCTCCATAATAATCAACTAACACTTTATCAAAAATAGCACTACTGATTCTACCCGTTCTTAAAGATTTATATTCACTCTCAAGAGACAAAAGAACTTTATCCATCTTATCGTCCAATAAAGCCTTATATTCCTCCATTCAAGCCTCCTAAAAAATCAAAAAGGCAACAATGAATTATCACCCAACACCTAAATATTTAAAATCAACTATCTCGATCTTGCTTGAAATCGATTTTGAAATCTCCTCAATCTTTTCTCCAACAGTAAGCTTATCATCCTTGACAAAGCCCTGCTCTAAGAGAGAAATTTCTCCCAAATGCTTTTTAAGTTTCCCAGACACTATCCCCTTAATTATATCGGCAGGTTTCCCACTAGCTTCCATCTGTCTAATAAACACTTCTTCCTGATCTTTAACATAATTAGGACAAATACTATCAACATCTAAATAAAGCGGAGCAAAAGCTGCTACATGTAAAGCTAAATCCATTGCAAGACTATTCAAGTTCTCATTTTCTATTTTTGAAACATCATCTACCCTTAATTTAACAAAAACGCCTATTTTAGATTGCTCACCATGAAGATAATTTTTAACAAGCTCATTAGATGTAATACTCGTAAGGAAAATCTTCTTTACTTGAATATTTTCCTTGATCGTAGCTGCTAAATTCTTAATTTCATGTTCTTGCTCACTATCTAGAGAATCCTTACCACTCTCAACTAATTGCTGTATTAAAGAATTTCCAAGATTCACAAAATCATTATTCATGGCAACAAAATCTGTTTCACATGACATAAGCAAAAGACCCACTCTCTCTTTGCTTATATAAGAGAATACTCTTCCCTCCTTAGCATCCCTATCACTCCTTTTATCCGCTGATGCAATTCCCATCTCTCTAAGTTTCCTCTTAGCCAATTCAAAATCACCGCCAACAGTATCCAATGCTTTCTTACAATCACTAAATCCAGCCCCAGTTGCATCTCTGAGCTTTTTTACCTCTTGAGGACTAATACTCATATTATTCTCCTTTATCTTCCTCTAATTCTCTTGTATTATTCTTAACTCCAATTTCATCCATTAAGTCTTCTTCATTCAAATTTTCAACTATTTGAATCCCAACTTCCTTATCGCTCTCCAAGATAGCATCAGATATTATCTTGGTAAATAAAGCAACAGAACGAATTGCATCATCATTCCCAGGAATTGGACAATCAATTACATCTGGATTGCAATTTGTATCAACAACTGAAATAATAGGGATACCAAGTTTTCTAGCTTCATTGATAACTATTTGCTCTCTCTTAGGATCAATAATAAAAATTGCACCCGGCAGATCCTCCATATCCTTAATCCCAGTTAAATTCTTAGCTAATTTTAACTTTTCTCGATTAAGTTGAGAAACTTCCTTCTTACTAATCATATCAAAAGTCCCATCAACTTCCATTTTTTCTAATTTTTTTAGCTTTTGAACCGATTTCTTAATCGTATTAAAATTTGAAAGCATCCCGCCAAGCCATCTATTATTCACATAAGGCATATCACTTCTTTTAGCCTCCTGTTCGATGATCTCGCTTGCTTGCTTTTTAGTCCCAACAAACAAAACCTTTTTCCCACTCTTTATCACGCTTTGAACAAGTTCATAAGAATCCTTAATGCCTTGCAAAGTCTTTTGTAAATCCAAAATATGTATCTCATTTCTTTCTGAAAAGATAAATCTTTTCATCCTTGGATCAAGCCTTTTCACTTGATGCCCAAAATGAACTCCAGCTTCTAAAAGGCTCTTCATTGTAATAACTGCCAAAATGACCTCCTAAGTCCTTCTCTTTTACTCACTACTTACATAGCGGAAATTACTTTTTCTCTAATAAGAATATCATAAAATAACCCAATTGGTAAGCCTACTATATTTGAATAGCTGCCATTAATATATTCAATTAAAATCTCCGCAACGCCATTCTTAAGACTTATGCCACCAGATTTATCTCTCCAATGTCCAAGAGCAATATAATGATGAACAATATCTGGATTTAACTCCCTAAATTTAATAAGTGAAATCTCACAAGCTTTCACTTCTCTCTCTTTTATTGGAATAAATATACAAAAACTAGTTTCTACCTCAACAAGCTTATTACTATACCACCCTATTATTCTATTAAAAGCTTCTTTTTCGTCTCTTATTTTACCAACATAAACCAAGTCATCCCTTAACAGAGTATCAACAGTAATTAAGCATTTATCCTTGCCGTATTTTTCAATAGCACTAGCAAGCTTAAGATTAGCTATTTTTTCTGTAGCACTATCCTCGACTAATTTCATTATTGAATCCTCATCAATTTCAACACTAAGGGACAAAAAATTAATTTTCAAAGACTCTAAAAACTTGGCTCTAGAAGGAGAACTTGATACAAGCACAATCTCAAAATTTTCCTTATAAATCATTCTTACTTCTCTCGGAAAATCTTAATAAAAAGATCAAGACCACTGATCCAATAATAGGAAACAAATAAAATAAAAAATCTATGTATCTATTATAATAATCGAAGTAAAAAATAGGTATAAAAAATAAAAATAAAACACTCCCCAAGAAACTTACCAAATAAACCAGTAAAAATCCAAACTTCAATATACCAAAAACGACAACAAAAAAACTTATCACAAAGGAAATAACAATATTAGTTAAAATTAAATGGAAAAAAAATGTTAACATGATTTGCCTTCAACTAACTCTCCAAGCTAAAACTATCTACACTACCTATATCAAGAACAACACTATAAAGATCATCTTCAATAGCATTACCCACTGCCATAACAAAAATTACTAAATTATACTTAGGAGAAATATCTTTAGTAAAAAAATCTTTGTTAATATGCTTAAGATCAAGTGGCCGTTTCTCAATATCTGAAACTTTGGATTTTTTAAGAGCTTCATAAAATTCAATATATGAGTCATCTACAACATAAGATCTATATACAGTCTGAGCATCTACAAGGAGAGGTGCTGAAGAATCACTACCTTTCCTTATACTAAGCAAAACAGATCCAGGATTGCTCTTTCTTAAATTTTCAAAATTAAATTCAAAATATAAGGGAAACCTACCCTTAACCCAACTTGGATCTAATTTTAAAGTCGGCCTTCCTGAAAAACGATCATGATCTAAATTTATCTTGTAAAACCCTCTCTTGTTAAACTCAGTAACATTATTAAAAACCCCCTTTAAAGCATCAAAATCCTTTTGAACACTCTTTGTAAAACTATTAGAATGATAATTTGAACCTTCCGGATAAAATTTATAATATATATCAAACCCCCTCACCTTAAAAGCATTAGGTTTATTAAAATACCCAAAAGGTATTAGAAAAGCAAGAGTATCTCTAGAAGCTCTACTATCAACTTTAACAGGAGAATCAACGATTGCGATATTCTCAATTCCACAACCAAAAATTAATAAAAAAATGATCAAAAATATATTACTATAAACCTTTTTCATGCTGTAACAAAAATAAACAAAATCATTTAAGATACCAAAGTTTATTCTTGGCAAAATTAACATATAAGTTATTCTCATAAGAAAAATTAGAAACTTGCTCATATATCTCAATAGCCAAGCTTTTATCTCTATCCTCAATTAACAATGCCTTACTAAGCAATGCTCTTATTTTAATAAAGTCTAATTTGGTTTGATTGATAACATTATCATAAACCAGTAAAGCATCTTCCATTTGTCCCATCTTTTCATAAATCACAGCTTTATTAACGTAGGCAAGTTCCCTTTCAATCCGTCCTGACCTAATAACAATATTTAAATCATCAAGAGCTTCCTTATATAAACCTTTACTTTGAAAATAAGTAGATCTTGCTAGATAAAATCTTGCAAGATATTCATAAGACACATCAGCAATCTTATTTATAGATTCCTCTATTTTAATCGCTATTTTTCTTTTCTCTTCAAGATTCTTTTCTCTCAAATACATATTTAAATCGCTTTCAAGACCTTCTACTATTCCCCCCCCCGCCTTAACATAATCCACATCCATAGAATTATAAAAAATAACTATAATTCCAACGAAAACAATAATTGCGAGGATCCCCATAAAAAATTTATTCTTAAACATCAATATCCCTCTTTAGCAGACTCGCAAAGGGTTTATAAGACTCTTCATCATTTTCCCTAAATAAATAGGAAGAAACTTCCTCTCTTGATTCTTGACTCTTATATTCCCTATAAGAGAGTAAAACCAACTTATTCTTGAAATCAATACTCGTTATTATAACTTTAAGCTTATCTCCAACATTCAAATTTTCAAAAGTATCCAAACTGGACTCTTTAGTATCTCCAAGTTGAATTTTACTAATAAATCCCATTATTTTATTATAAACTCTTACCTGAACTCCCTTTGATTTCTTCTCAATAACTTCAACTTCAAGAGAATCACCTTTTTTATAACTCTTAGAAAAATCATCCCAAGGATTCTCCTCTAACTGTTTAATCCCCAATCTAATGTTCTGCCTCTTTGCATCAAATTCAATAACTTTTCCACTAATCGAGCTACCCAAGTTAAAGTAATCCTCGGAATCGATATCCTCAACCCAAGAAATATCAAATTTACTAATGTATGCATCTACTCCCTCTTCAATATTAACAAAAGCACCTGTCTTTGTAATATTCTTAACAACACCCTGAACAACCTTTCCAACAGAAAATCTCTCAGACAAAGTATCCCAAGGATTCCCATTAACTTGCTTAATCCCCAAAGATATTTTTTGACTTTCCCTGTCTATCTCTAAAATCTTAACTTCTATAATTTGTCCGATCTTAACTACTTCCTGAGCACTCTTTATTACTTTAACCCAAGAAAAATTACTTATATGAAGAAATCCTGATATCTCACTATCAAGTTCAACTACAGCGCCAAAGGGCAATATCTTAATAACTTTTCCCTTAACAATACTTCCAACCTCATACTTAGATTCAACAAAATCCCATGGATTTGCCTTTAAAGCCTTAAGAGATAACTCCATCTTTCCTGTAGTAGTATTTAGTCTGATGATTTGCAATCTCAACTTATCACCAACATTGATAAAGTTTTCAATATTTTCAACACGATTAAATGCAATATTCCTCTTATGTAATACTCCTAAAACAAAATCCCTAACCTTTATAATAGCACCATAATCTGTAAGTCTCTCGACAACTCCATCAACTATATCTCCCTCATTATAAGCACCAACAAGCTCTCTTCGCCTCAAAATCTCTCGATCTTTTTCTAAAGTTCGTCTATCAAAAATAAGTTTAAGTCCATCTGTTTTATTTGCCTCAATAACATAAAATTCAACAATTGAACCCCTTTTTAATTTTTCGTCTCTAGACTTAGAACTCAAATAAGATGGCATAAATCCAGTAATATTACCATTAATTTGAATCTTATATCCACTTGGAAGTTCAAACAAAACCTTACCCTTAAGTACTTTCCTACTCGCAATATACTCATCAACTTTGTCTTGAAAATTTAGAGAATCAAGCTTTTCAACACTAAGAATCAACCCCAATTCTCCCCCAATTCTTGCAACTATTGCATCAAGCCTATCTCCAACACTTGGAATGGTTTCAAATTCATCAATTTTAATAAAACCTTCAGATTTATAACCAATATCTACAAGTACATAATCCTTCATAATATTTACAACAATACCAGAAACATTACTCCCAAGTTCTACTTTCTCAAGAACCTTTAGATAATTTTCTTGTAAATCTTCCTGATTTTCCATTCACACCTCTCTATAACATTTTTTTCAAATTAAAAGTCTCTATGATAATACGGCATACATCTTCCAAGCATTTATAGCTTGTATCAATATAAAAAACATCTGCAGCTAATTTCAATTTACCATACTCTCTATTCTTATCAATTTCATCCCGCCTTCCTAGTGCTTGCTCTAACTCCTCCAAAATTATATCTCCATCTCTTTGCTTATATCGCCTTAAAGCACGCACTTTAACAGAAGCATCAAGATATACTTTAAATTCAGCTTCTGGAAAAACTACAGTAGTAATATCCCTACCCTCTATTATATAATTATCATTCCCTAATTTAACTATTTCTTTTAACTTTTTATTCACAATATGCCTAATGCCACCATAAGAAGAATAAAGAGAAACTTGGAGATCTATTTTTTCATTTAAAATATGAGTTACAATATTTTCACCATTAAGCAAAAAATGAACACCGTTAAATTTTATATCATTTTGAGAAATAAGTTCCAAAACTTTGCTCTCGCTAAGCAAATCATATTCATTTAGAGTAAACTTTTGAGCAATTAAAGTTATTACCCTATAAAGATACCCAGAACTAATAAACTTAAAATTCAATCTCATTCCCAGCTCTTCAGCAATAGTACTTTTTCCTGAAGCTGAAGGGCCATCAATTGCAATTATCATTTAGCACCTCTTAAAAGCTTCAACTTTAATTTATTAACCCTAGATAAAGGAACAACTCCAATATGCCCTTCTTTTAAATTATCCAATTTGATATTACCTATTCTAATTCTGTGAACCTTATTTAAAAAAATATTTCTACTTAAAAAGACTTTTCGAATCTCTCTGTTCTTACCCTCCGTTAAAACCAACCTAACAGAATTATTGCTAAGAATAGTATAAGATTTCAACTTAAAAATTTCTTTATCTATTTTGATTCCCCGTTTAAAATTAATAAGCAAATTTTCATCAATATCCCGCTTCGCCTCAACAATATATTCTTTTTCAACCTCACCCCTAGGATGAACAATACTATTTGCAAATTGCCCATCATTAGTAAAAAGCAACAAACCTGAACTTTTAAAATCAAGTCTACCAATTGAGAATAGACGTTCGCTAAATAAAGGTTGCACTAAAGATATTGCTAATTTTCTTCCACTTGGATCAAAATTAGCACACAAATAATTTTTAGGTTTATTAAGAGCTATATAAACCTTGTTTTTAAGCCCAGACTCTTTAAAAACAAATATATGTCTCTTATACTTGACACTATCCCCTAAAATTACCCTATCTCCGAGCTTTGCAACCTTACCGTTTATTTTTACAAGATTTTTTCTTATCAGCTCCTCACAAAATCTCCTAGAACCTATACCTTTGCCTGCCAAAAAAACATGAACTCTAAGCCCTCTGCTGTTCATATTTGTCAATATCCTTTCCTTTCTTTAAAATTAGTTTCCCATTTATATAAACCAAATCTACAATATTCGACATTTTATATTCAAGAGCAATCAAAAAGTAGCAAAATCTTTTAAAAAAATAATATTTGTCATCAGAATCCAATAAAATCTCAAAAATAAAACTATTCTCTTTCTTTAAAATTGAAATAATCTTTATTTTTTTATCTAAAATTCTAGAATCATATATACTCGGGATAATCTTCACCCTAAATTTATCATCAAGAATATCGTCACAATTTTTATCCTTCTTTACTACTCCAATTCTACTCTTAAATTCTTTCACTTTAAACCTACAATTCAAAGCATTATCTACACACTCTGAAAAGACGTTAATTCCTTCAAAAAAAGATTTCTTAGACCCAGATATTATCCCACCTTTTAAATTCCGCTTCACTTTAGACGATTTATACTTTTCACTGAAAGTTATTAATTTCCGAATTATCTCCTTTTCAGCCAGTCTTTTATTCTTTAATTTTACTGGATAAAGAATTTGAGTCTTTAAATAAAGCAAACTACTTATTAAAGAATAAAACTTAATTAATTCTTTAATATCTATTTCAATACCATCAGAGAATACCAAAAAATCTTCTATTATCTTGTTCAAATCAAAAGTCTTTAAAATCTCCCTTTCATTTCTTATATAATCAAAGAAATTTTCTATTCCCCCTTTAAAATCATTACAAGTAATCAAATAACTATCCAAACTTGTTATTTTATTCTTTATTTTGCTTAACATTAAGTTTGCCAACTTCAAGAGAATCCGTACTTAAACCTTCAAAAATTATCCCTCTAAGCTTACTTTCAAGATCATCAGTAAGATTCTGCTCTTTAATGAGATAATTAATAACACCCTCTCTACCCTGTCCCAATTTATCATCTCCCATAGAATACCAAGAACCTGTTTTCTGTATCAAATTATACTTAACTGAAGCATCCAATATACTAGCCTCACGAGAAATACCTTTCCCAAAATAAATCACAAGCTCTACTTTACGAAAAGGAGGGGCTACTTTATTCTTTACAACCTTAACTCTGACCTTATTACCAATAATATCATCAGCAGAACTTCCCGTTACCTGATCAATTTTCCTAACCTCAAGACGAAGAGAAGAATAAAATTTTAAAGCATTCCCTCCAGTAGTAGTCTCTGGACTGCCAAATATAACGCCTATTTTCATTCTTATCTGATTGATAAACATAATACAAGTATTAGACTTTGAGAGTATCCCTGTGATCTTCCTTAAAGCCTTACTCATTAATCTTGCCTGTAATCCAATCTGAAAATCTCCCATTTCTCCATCAATTTCCGCCTGTGGTGTTAAAGCTGCAACAGAATCGACAACAATCAAATCAACTCCACCACTTCTAATTAAATATTCAGCAATCTCAAGTGCTTGCTCACCTGTATCGGGCTGACTAAGCCAAAGTTCAGCAATATTTACACCCAAAGCCTTTGCATAAGCAGGATCAAGAGCATGTTCAGCATCAATAAAAGCTGCTATACCACCACATTTTTGAACCTCAGCAATCGCTTGAAGAGTTAAAGTAGTCTTACCAGAAGATTCAGGGCCAAAGATCTCTACTATTCTCCCCTTCGGATATCCCCCAACACCAAGTGCCTCATCAAGCAAAATAGAACCACTTGATATGCTTTCTATACCCTTACCCACAGGAAATTCGCCCATCTTAATAAGACTCCCCTTTCCAAAATCTTTCTCTATTTGAATCCTAGCAAGCTCAATGGCCTTCTCTTTATTTAATTTATCATCTACAGAAACCTCTATTTTACCTTTTAATTTCGACATCTTTCCTCTTCTAACTATTTTTGGTAGGGTTCTATTTTTTTAACACAATATCGGAAACGAGTATTGTTTATTACAAAATCAAGATGATCACCTTCTTTTGAGTCTAGCAAATTTTCTCCAAAAGGCGATTTATAAGAGATAACACCCTCATCAGGATTAGACTCCCAAGGTCCAAATATCAAATAAGACTCTTCCTTATCGGTATCTTCATTTAAAATAGTAACTTTTGTTCCAAACCCAACAACAGAACTTTGAAGCTCCTTAGTATCAATAACCTTTGCAACATCTATCTCTGACATAAGAGAATTTAATCTCTTTGTTAAAAACTGTTGCCTTTCCTTTGCAGAGTGATATTCTGCATTCTCCTTTAAATCACCAAGCTCACGAGCCTTACCAATTTCTTTAGAATTCTCTGGTATTTCCACATCCTTTAGGTGCTGTAGTTCCTTCTGCTTCCTATTAAAAGAACTCAAAATAGTCAAAAATCCTACTTCAACTTTGTCTCCTGATACTTGCATTTTCTCATCTTCAAATTCAATATTACTAAAGACAGTTCTTATTACAGTCTTAATGTCTAAAAGATCCTTAGGTGGAAAATCTTTTATATAAAAACAAGTCATATACACTCTCTTAGCAAGCTCCTCATCCATAACCTCACCTAAAACCATGCTAAGATATTGATCCTTAACTAAAAGATTGATTACCATCTTATAAATTCTCTTATTAGCAACAGAATTATTTTTATTGTTAATCTTAACAACACTCTCTGTTAAAATCTTGATTAAATTTACCAGCAACTCTGAATCGGAATAATTCAAACTAAGAGAATAAGAATTATGATGCTTTAAAATCCAAATATACGCATCTTTATAAATTTTGTAATTTTTTATAACATAGTTAAAAAGCTGTTCAGTTTCTTTGACATCTTCCTTGTAAAGAGAATCTATCAATTTCTTATTAACAGAATACGGAAAAAGTTGCTTATAATAGGAAACCCAATCAATCAGTTCTTCCTTAACTAAAGATATTAACTCTTTCTTAATTTCTGCATTCAAAATTGAATTAAAAAGATCTACTATACTCTTAGAATATTCCCTTAATAAAACCTCTAAGTTAATATCTTTTTCAATATTAACCTTCAAAGCAAGTTCACTTTCAGAATTCTTTAAAGATTTAAGTATCACATAAGAACTTATAACATGATGATCAACTTTCGTAAAATTATTAACATAAATTAAAAAATAATTAAGCATTTCCTCCTCAACATGCAATTCCTTAGCAACACCACTAACATTGCAATAGTTCATAAAAATTTCATATCTTTTGTAAAAATCCTTCTCTACTTTAAATTTATCATAAACCTTTTCATTAAAGTTAGAAGCCCTTTCATTATATATATAACAGTCAGCCTTTCCAGATGCCATTACAAAATGGGGATTATCTTTCAAAATTTGCTTAGCCTTTATGCTCCATGCATTCCACACGCTCTGAGTCATTAAACTTGGAACAAGTTCTTTTTTTATGCCCTTAAGATCAATTGATTTATAACTTTTAATAATCACTCTTAAGGCCCATTCAATATCTTTTTTAAGGTTCTCTATAAGCTCTTCCTTTGGCTTAATTGCCTTCAAAACTCGAATATCTTCTCTCTCAAGAGGCGCTAGAGCAGATATAGCCATATCAAAACTAATAAAATGTCCCCGCTTAGAAATAAAATCAACCAAAATGCCTTGATCGCTTACATCCTTAACTATTCCAACAGACCAAGTTTGATGATATACAAAATTTCCCTTAGCAAAAAATAAATATTTTTCAAAATCAGAATAAGCATCAACAAAATTTTTATCCAAATTTTCAATATCAGATTTCTCAAGATATTCCTCAATATTTTTAATGCCTTTATACTTCTCTCTTAAAAAGATAACTAAATTTTCCCTTGCTTTCTGATTTTTATTATCCAGCTTTAAAATGCCCTTTAAAATTTCTATTGTCCCATCAGTATTTTCACTTACAGAATAATGCTCATATAAATCCTCATAAAGAACTATGGCCTTTTTAAATCCAAGCTCCTTTTCAACCTTTTGAAGTATAAGAAGAAAAGAATCGAAATCATCAGATACATACCTGATCAGCTTAGACCACACCTCTCTAATACCCGACATCTGTTTTTTATCAATAAAACGGTAAATAGCTTTTCTAAAAAAATATATTGATTTTTGTAAATCAATATTCTCATAATGAGTTGCAAGCTGTCTCACAACTGTAGTATCGTCAACATCAGCCTCAACAATACGAACCCAAATATCTGGCAGTTTATCACTCTCGTTATTTTGAGTATATATCTTTGCGAGAGTATAAAGTGCATGCTTATTTTCAGAAGTTCTCAACATCTTGTGACATATATGTTCAACAAGTGACCACTTCAAATTTTGAGAAAACAAGTCAACAACCGTCAGCAAGCTCATATCATTAAGTGGTCTTCTACTATATATAAGCATACCTGAAATATAAAGACCAGCAATACTTTTCTTGATATCCTTTAAATGCTTACCACAAATATCTAAAGCCTCTTCTGTTAAATTTTCAGAAATTATGTTATCTATTAATTCATCCAATTCCCTTACCTTAGCAAGAGAATAGTTATTAACAACTATCCGTGTCCACTTATCTTCTTGCAAAATATTATCTAATTTTTCTATAGTAATATTAGACATTAAACTCTCCTAATACCAGTTTTATTCAAACCAACTTAATTCACATACTGCTGATATATTCCTATATCCACTTCTTTAATATAAGATAAAATTTCATCAATCCGCACCCGATCTTCCTTTATCCTCACATAATGATCAATAAGCCAAAAATACTTATTAATAAGCCTTGGCAATAATATACTCTCATTTATTGACCTATAAGACTTCTCTTTAAGCTCATTCCGTAGACTATAAACAGACTGCTTCAAATGCCCCAGCTCAATAGGTCTTAATTCTCGCTTTATGTTAAAAACACCATTTAGTGCCCCATAAACAGGTATCCATTCCTTAATAAGAGTATCGGAAATATTTCTATCGCCTCTAATAGCCTCTATTAACTTAAGTATCATCTCAGACTCCAGAGCCTCTACATCTATCCTCTGAGGATTAATAAAAAAAGCCTCTCTAAATAAGACTTTAGCTTCCTTAATCTCATCAATAAGAGCATAAGAATCAGCAAGTTCAGCTATTACATCTGAATTTTCTTTAACATCTCCTAATACCTGTAAAAAAACGCCTATAGCCCTCTCATAATCACCCATTCCCTTGTAAGACTTAGCAATCTTTATTAAAATGTCTAAATTTTCTGGCTGTAATTTATATATATTTTTATATATGCCTAAGCATAACTGAAATACAAAATATTTAATTGCATTACGACCCTGAATAAAATCGAAACTCATTTTTTTTAAATATCTTCTCGCAAAATTATTCCATTCTCTTACCAGAAATTCCGCTTTCTCATAGTCTTGGCCTATCCTATCAAGGCTTTCAACCTGACCATTCCAATATACAGAACTTTTCAAAGCCGTCAAAATCTCAACATTGTCAAAATCCAAGGAATGCGCCTCTTCTGACTTCATCAAAGCTGCCCTAAAGTCACCTTTTCTAAAGTTTGAATAAATATCCTTAATTAATTCTGAGATTTTTTCTGATGACACATTCCACCACTTTAAAAGTCTAATATATAAATATATATAAATTCCCAATGAGTTTATATAATTATAACATTAATAAATTTTTAGTCAAACGGGTCTTTTAAAGCAAAAAACAATATTCTATTTATTATTTTTTTAAGATAAAATCTATATATATCACATTAAAAATAAGATTATGAGGGTAACTTCAACTTTATGGAATATAATAAAATTATTAACAAATCTATCCGATATTACAACTCTCATAAATATTCAGAGGTAGTAAAACTATTAGAAAAAGAAATTTTCTTCTATAAGAATTACTACTTTTATCATTATATTTTAGGAATGGCTTATCTTAGAATGGGAAATTTAGGAAATGCCCAGACATATTTAAGGAAGGCTTATACTTTAAACCCAACAGATCCAGACGTAAAGCAATCAATTGCAATATTATTAGTAACTCAAGGCAAAGAAGATAAGGCTATACAAATATGGCTTAAAATGATAGAAGAAAATCAAGAGATAAAACGCTCAGAGCTATCTTTAGAAACTATTCGTAGAACTCCAATTCAGGGAGCACTATTTTCTAATAAAAATAAACTATATGACAAACTATTCCCAGAAATCAAAGCAAAAATAGGAAAAAGTCTATTCGACTCAATAAAAATATTAGTAGGATTTATGTCCCTAATATTAGCAATATTCTTAATTGTAAACTCCGAAGAATTAATTACATTACCTTTAAGCTCTAGCCCAAAAGCCAAAAAAGCCAAAAACAACATTGCTGCATATATTGATGACATCAAAATCAATGACAAAGAAAAGATTGAAAACGATGAAGGGCAATTTGTGTTTATACTAACTGAAACTGAAATCAAAAATTCATTTCAACAAATAAAAACTCACTTAAAGGCAGGTAAAGACAATTTTGCAACAATCGAAATAAATAAGATATTAAACTCAAATGCATCAGAATCAATTAAACTCAAAGCCAAGAACCTTGCAAGTTTTATCTCAAAACCAGATTTTATTACATTTAACGATTACTTGGATTTAAAAGAAATTCAAAAAACTCCTCTAATTTACTCAAATGTATATGTCAAATGGGAAGGCATTGTAAACAATATTGAGAAAAAAAATAACATAATTTATTTTGATTTTTATGTAGGATATAATAAAAGCGCCCTTGAAGGTATAATCACAACAAAAACAACTTTTGATATTGATATTGACTTTAAAGATTCTGTTGAAATACTTGGACAAATAGATTATACCAAAAATAATCTTGTGCTAAACGCAATCACAATCCGCAAAATAGAAAAGAGTTGATTTTTTGCTGACTATAAATATGCCTCTCAAGTCAAGTTTCAATACTTTTAGATTAAAAAGGTGTACATAAAAATTTATCATTCCCCTTAATAACTTTTATAGCCTCATTAAAAGATACTAGTAACTCTTCCTTTCTAGTTAAATCTCTAACCTTTATCTTATTTTTTCTATATTCCTCTTGACCAACAAAAACCAAGAACCTTATTTCCTTATTAAAAGCATATTCTATTTGATCCTTGATATTTTTGCCATCCTTATTTTTAGGATATACTTCACAAGCAATATTATTCAGCTTGGAATAATCATGTCTTCTAAACTTATCCGCAAGTTTATAATAATAATCTTGCAAACTACTGTCTATATTAACAATTAATACTCTAGAACTGGCCTTAACAACAAATAACTTGATATAGCTAAATTTTTCAAGCTCAATTACATCTCCAATCCTATTAATACCAAAAGAACCTCCAACTCCTGAAACCTTTCGCAAGGAACTCGAAAATGATGAAAGCAAATTATCATATCTTCCACCACTGCAAACGCTTCCCATATTAATACCCAACATTTCAGCTTCAAATACAATTCCAGTGTAATAATCAAGTCCTCGAACTATTTTAAGATTAAAATTAAAAGCATCTTGAATCCCTAATAAACTCAGATGCGCAAAAACATCTTCAATTCTCTTAATAGCATTATTTTGGCCCAGAATGCCTTTTAAAGCTTCTAACTTATCCCAAAAAGTGCCCTTTAAGCCTATAAACTCTAATATTAAATTGACATGCTCTTCGTTTAGCTCTACAAGTAAAGCCTCTCTTGCACTGTCAATTCCTATCTTGTCCAATTTATCTATATTTCTTAAAATAAAGACAGCCTTATCATTTAATTCCAACTTATCAATATAAGAATTCAATATCCCAATATGAGAGAACTGGATAACAAACCTTCTATTAATTCCTTCTATGAAATTTAAAAAAATCTCTTCAAGTCCAAAATAAACAACAGATAAAATTTCAGCATCACTCCGATAATTATCCTCACCAACTATATCAAAATCAAATTGCATAAATTCTCTATATCTGCCCTTCTGAGTTTTCTCACCTCTGAATACCTTTCCTATTTGAGACCGCTTGAAAGGAAATTTAAGCTTCGTTCTATTAGTGGCTACAAATCTTGCAAAAGGAACCGTCAAATCAAAACGCATAGAAACATCTCTCTCACCGTTATCTTTAAATCGATAAGTTTGCTTTTCTGCCTCATCACCACCCTTCCTTAAAAGAAACTCAGAATACTCAAGTACAGGGGTATCTATTAAATCAAAATTATACGAATTAAGAACACTATATATTTGTCTTATAATATGCGTACGAATTAACGCTTCCTTTGGCAAATAATCCTTAAACCCTCTTAAAGTCCTAACATTCACTATAGTTGAACCTCTTTCAAATTTAATTTTTCATAATATAATATTATAAATATGAGAAAAATTAATCAAACATTAATATTAAAATTTCTAACATTTAAAGGCTATTATGCAAGGAGCAACTAAAAATACTTAATGGCTAAACATTCTATTAGTAAATTAAGATTAAATATAGTCCTTATAATTTTTTTATTAATAGTACTGTTTACCATTAATAAATATTTTATGCTAATGTCTTCAAAAGATATATCATATTTCTCTCATAGCATAAATAACATCTCAAGAAGAGGCAATATTTATGATAGAAATGGCAAAGTGGTAGCTTTCTCTTCAAAATCATATTCAGTTGGAACAGATCCCACAAAGATAAGTAATATTGTAAACACATCAGAAACCCTTGGTGCAATACTTAAGATTGAGTCTCAAATACTTAAACAAAGATTGTCTTCAAAAAAAGGATTTATATATATTAAAAGAAAAGTAACAAGGGAAGAATCTGAGCTAATTAAAAGAATTCAATTAGAAGGAAGATTAAAAGACATTGCACTTTATCCAGACTATACAAGAATCTATCCATTCAGGGAACTGACCAGCAATATTACAGGATTCGTTGGAATTGACAACATTGGGCTTACGGGTATCGAGCTATCCCTAAATAGCACACTAAATGAAGATTTGACAAAGCAGCAATCTATCAACGAAAAATTAAGCACACATAACATATACTTAACAATAGACATAGACCTTCAAAGAAGTATAAATCAGATAGCCAAAAAATACTTCAACGAAAATAATCCCGAAAGCATGATTGCTATGGTAATGGATGCTAAGAATGGAGAAATTTTATCGATGCTTCAATTCCCACAATACGATGCCAATTACTATTCGGAATATCCTAAGGACACATGGAATAATTTTGCCACATCCCTCACCTATGAACCTGGAAGTATTAATAAAATTTTTACAGTTGCTATCATATTAGACAGTGGTCAGCTAAAATTAAATGAAAAATTTTTAGATAACGGCATATATCAAAAAAAGTTCAAGTCAGGAGAGATAGTCACAATTAAAACCTTAAATCCTCCTTATGGATATATCGATTCTAGTGGAATTTTAATTCACTCATCAAATGTAGGAATAGCTCACATTACAGAAAAAGTAAGTAATGAATATTTCTATAACAAACTTCTAGATTTTGGATTTGGGAAAAAAGTTGGATTTCCATTTCCTGGCGAGACAAAAGGCTTGCTAAATCATTATTCAAAATGGTCGGGACGAAGCAAAGCCACAATCGGATTTGGGCAAGAACTAGGCGTATCAGCTATCCAAATATTACAAGCTGCCAGCATACTAAGTAATAATGGAACTATGCTAAAACCCAAAATCATAAAAAAAATAAGTAATGAAACGGAAAATACAATTCAAGAATTTCAAAAAGAAGAAATTAGAAAAGTGATATCTAGTCATACAGCACAAGAAGTTTTAAAAATGATGAAAGAAGTTGTAAATAAAGGCGGAATACCAAGACTTAAGACAAAAAACTTAAACATTTCAGCAAAAAGTGGAACTTCACAAGTCATTGACAAAGCTACGGGAAAATATTCAGAAGAAGATTATACATCATCAATATTGGTAATATATCCTACAGAGCAGCCACAATACATTATATATATTGTGTACAGATATCCTAAAAAGATAATATATGGGACAAGAATTGCTGCACCAATGGCAAAAGAAATAATAGAGTTAATTGAATATCACAACAATAAAAACGAATTTAATAAAATTAAAATTCCCTCAAAAATTAGCATACCAAAACCCACAATAAAATATGAAAAAACCGAATACCTTCCAAACCTTATAGGAATCTCAAAAAGAGATTTAATGAGAATTTTAAAAACTTATACAAATATCAAAATAACCATAAAAGGAAACGGTTTCGTATACAAACAATCCAAATCCCCTAACACGAAATTAGAAGATATAAATGAGCTTGAAATAAATCTCAAATAACTTATTAAGAAAATAAGTTTTTTATTTCATTCCTATAAAAATTTAAAATATAGTTACGCTTAACATCCATCTTAATAGACATCTCCTTGCCCACTTCAAATGGCTTTTCTAAAAGAGTAAACTTCAATATCTGCTCAAAAGGCTTAAATCCATTGGTTTTATTAATAAGTTTTTTTATCTCATCATTAATGGCCTTAAGAACAATATTGTTTGCAATAATCTGATGTCTATTACTAGAATCAAGAATTTTTTGGCCTATACTTTCCAAATATTTATTTATTTCTTCAAAATTAGGAAGAATCAATGCTCCTAAAAACTTTTGATCTTGCCCAACAACAACAGCCTTTTCAATCAATAAAGACTCTTCAAGCTTAATTTCAATTGGAGCAGGCTCAATATTCTCCCCATTATTTAAAACAATAGTATCCTTTTCTCGGCCAATAATCTGAACAACATCATCCCTTGATAACTTAACAATATCGCCCGTATCCAAAAATCCATCAGAACCAATAACTTGTCTTGTGGTCTTCTCATCCTGGTAATATCCAATCATAACTTGAGGTCCTTTAATAAATAGAATTCCCTTTCCTGGTTTTTTAAGTTTGTTACCACTTTCATCTCTAATCTCAGCAATAGTTTCAGGCAATATTTTACCACAAGTTCCAAGTACCGTCCTTCCATACTCATTAGAAGCAACTCCAGGTGATGCTTCCGTTAGTCCATAAGCATTAGCAAGTTCAATTCCAATTGAGTTGAAAAAACGTACAACAGACAAAGACACACTGCCACCACCAGTAATCCCAACAACAAAATTATTACCCAAAACTTTTTTTATCTTATTAAAGATAACTAAATCACCCAAAATTTTAAAAGGGTATAAAATAACCAACCCTAAAATTCCTAAGATTTTTTTTACAGGAATCAACAAATTAACTCCATTGTCAGGATAGAAACCCAAAGTTATCCTATAACAGATATCATGCAGGCATGCTGCTTGAACAAAAAAGTTAAATAATACCCTTTCTAAGAATGGTTTCTTAGAAACTTCTTTAAAGATATTTTGCTTTATTGCAATCCAAAGTCTAGGAACAGCTGCAATATAATGAGGACTTACATTCTTAATATCATCAAGCATGCTTCTTGGAACAATGCTTGAAAACAAACAAGTTAGCCCCTTAAGGAAAATATTATAAGAAAATGCCCTCTGGAATGAATGCCAAATTGGTAAAATACACATAAATATTTGTCCCTCACTAGTATTAATCATCCGACTAAAACTAGATACCTGATAAAGAAAATTAGCGTGAGAAAGCATTACACCCTTAGGATTTCCCGTAGTGCCAGAAGTATATATGATTGTTGCCATATCATCGGGGTTAATGTTACCCAAAGCCTCAATAATATCCTCATCTCGCCTCGACTTCTCACCAATTAAAATGCACTCCTTATAGGTATAAATCTTAAAATCACCAAATCTCTCCCTATCCCCTGCCACCAAATCATCAATAACAATAATTGTAGGTTTTACCTTAAAATTAACCCTAGTAACCAAATCAAGAAGATTTAAATTCTCGACCACCAAGACATTAGGCAAAATAGAATTAATAATTACCTCAGCCTCAAAAAGAGTAACATCAGCCCCCTTAGGAACATCCACAGCACCTAAAGACAAGATTGCAAAATCTATGACACTCCATTCCATTCTATTCTCAGAACAAATAAATACTTTATCTTGGTATCCTAAATTCAGCTCTTTTAAGAATGATGCAAATTTAAAAACTAATGTTTTTAAATCTCTATAAGTAACACTAAGATACTTCCTATCACTCTTATATATTTGAGCGACTATATCACCGCGTTTATCAGCGATTGCGAAAAATGTTTTTACTATTGACATACAATCCTACTTAATACTTATAGTATTGACAACTTCATTATACCATACTTAACTTTTAGTTGCTTAAACTGTACTACAATCATTCTTATCAATAATTTTAGATAATTTAAAATATCAAAACATTAAAAATTAATATAAATCCGATTCTATCTCTCTGATAAACCTATACATTTGCCAAGAAATAAAATTGAAAATGTATTAACCACCTATAACAAAAAATTTAATTCCCTCTGTAGGGTATTCTTTCTCTAAAGTTTCTGCAGCTCTTTTTAGCCTCTCTACAATAATCAATTTATCAGTATAAACTATAATAATGAAATTTTCTTCAGGCCAAATTCCATTACCCTGCTTCTCTCCCTTGCTCCCTTTCCCATGAACATTATATATCTTAGAATAATATATTGGCTCGCCTAAATCCTTTTCTATTTTATTCATATATTCATGAAGATCAAGCTCTAAAGATATGTTAGAAATTATTTCTGCTCTATACATATAAACTCCTAATTAATCTTCATTCTCTTCAATAAAGAAATTATCATGATCATTATCATCTTTAACATTATTTTTATCGCTGTAAGTGTTATCTGCATTTTTTTGCGACAATTCCTTATTCTCGTAGTCCAAAATATTCTTATCAGTAGAATTTAATGATTTAAAAAGAATAAATTTTTTCCTAGAGGGCTTAGAAAAAACCTCAAAAATCATAGGAATAAAAAGCAAAGTAAGAAATGTGCTAGCAGTCATTCCACCAATAAACGTAAAAGCAATTGGCTTTACAAGCTCGCTACCACTAGAATCTGAGAATGCAAGAGGCACAAGACCTATTATTGACGTTAAGGCAGACATTAAAACTGGTCTAAATCTAGACCGACCACCCTCAACCACCGCCTCCCTAAGACCAACACCTCTCTTAAGCAATAAATTACTATAATCTACTAAAACAATGCCCGTATTAACAACAACCCCAACAAGCATAAGCATACCAACAGCCGTAAAAACAGAAATATTCTCTCTAGTTATCAAATAAATCAGTGCAACACCTATTGAAGTTAATGGAATTGTAAAAAGAATAATAAACGGCTTTAAAAGAGACTCAAATTGTGA
This sequence comes from Candidatus Borreliella tachyglossi, assembly GCF_003076595.1. Classification (NCBI taxonomy): domain Bacteria; kingdom Pseudomonadati; phylum Spirochaetota; class Spirochaetia; order Spirochaetales; family Borreliaceae; genus Borrelia; species Candidatus Borrelia tachyglossi. The sequence continues at coordinate 141,454 of NZ_CP025785.1, forward strand.
CGCCATTATTCCGAACACAAGCAAGATGGCCATAAAGATTATCAATGCAAATTGTCGCATATTCTTAGTAAATTCGCTGTACTCACCCTCAAAACTAACCGACACGCCATCCCTCTGGGGAACCTTATTAGTTACAAAATCCATTACCCTTGCTGTTATTAACCCTAGATTTTCACCTGGAGGAATGCCTGCTGTAAGATTAACCACCAAAGATTGATTTTCCCTTAAAATAGAGCTAACTCCTTTTGTTTTTCTAAGCTTAGCTATTGAAGAAAGAGGGATTTTAATACCAGATGCATTCGTAATAAATATTTTATCCAAATCTTTCAAATTAGCAACATCATCCCTACTCAGTCTAAGCACAATATCATAATTTAATCCATCTTCAATGTACTTTCCTGCCACAACTCCGTCAATATTAGCCTTAAGCTCTTTTGCAAGAGCGTTCATGTTAATTCCATAAGAGTAAGCCTTATCTCTATCTATATCTATATCAATTTGAAGCTCTTCTTCTCTTATATCAAGTCTAGGATTTACAAGCTCAGGAAATTCCTTCTTTAAAAGACTAACTAATAAACTTCCATATTCTCTTGCCGCCTCGAAGTTAGAAGCAATAACTTTAATACCAATAGGAGGACCACCAAGAGAACCTCCTCCTGAGGATGACCTAGAATTAAAGTTGGGATAAAGATCTTCAATCCGTTTAACAAATCTATAGTTAATACTTAATGGCTCTTCAAAAAGCTCTTTATTGCTCTCTTCCTTTAAAGGAAATGTAACCGTAAAAGACACTCTACTTGACTCTACGCTAGAAATGATACTCTTATAAAGCTTAAGTTCACTTTTGAGAATTTCAAGAAACTTATTCGCGTAAAAATTCGCATTTTCCAAGCTCATTTTATACGGAAGATCAACACCAAAAATAACTGAAGTATAATTAGAACTGGGCAAAAAAGATACATTTAACAAAGGAAATGAAGCTAAGCTTGCAATAAAACTAAAGAACACAATAAGCGAAAAAGTTATCTTGCGATTTAAAACATAATTTAACAACTTAACATAGAATACTTCTCCAATAGAATATGCGCCAGCAAAAAAATTATCAATTCGTTTAACAAATTCATTTTTGATAGGTTTTTGGAAAGTAGTATAAAGTCCAACATAATAGCTTGCAAGGACAGGAACTAAAAAAATTGCAACAAATAGAGAAGCTGTCAGAGATATAACAATAGTAAAAGCGAAATCTCTAACAAAATCGCCAATAATACCCAATTCAGACCTAAAAACAAGAACAGGTGCAAATACACAAATTGATGTTAAAGTTGAAGCAACAATTGGAAGCATCATTTCTTGCGTCCCAAGAATTGCAGCTGACATAAGCTTAGCACCCTTCTGCCTATATTTATATATATTATCTATTACAGCAATAGAACAATCGACAAGCATACCAACTCCCAAAGCAAGACCGGAAAGACTCATCATATTCAGCGAAACATCTGCAAAATACATTAAACAAAAGGTAAGAACAACAGCTAACGGTATTGAAATACCAACAATAATCGTAGCTCTAAAACTTCTTAAAAAGATAAGAATAATCAATAGCGCAAGAACTGCCCCATAATAAGCTGAATTTGTCACGGAAGAAATAGATTTTTTAATATATTCAGCAGTATCAAAACCAAGCTCTAAATATATATCTCTAGGTAGCGCACGCTTAATATCTTCAATCTCTACATTTAATGTGTCTGAAACAGCAATAGAATTCGCATCACTTTGCTTTTGTACGCCAATCAAAACAGAAGACTTACCATTATAATACTCATAACGCTCTAAATCTTTAAAAGTACTCTTAATATTTGCAATATCTTTAAGTCTTACCTGAACAAGAACATTATCATTTAAAGAATAATCGCCTGGCTTTCTATAAGCAACAACCACATTTTCCACATCCTTAATTGAAGTAAATTTTCCAGACACTTGTGCTAGATACTCTATCCCATTCTCTAATACATTACCAATTGACAACTCAAAATTCTGAGAAGAAATTACCGGCATTATTTCTGACAAAGTCAATCCATATGACTCCAACCTATTCTGAGAAATTTCAACCAAAACATACTTATCGCTACCACCAGATACTGATACAAGCCCAACTCCATTAAGCCTTTCTAGTTTGGGCTTAATGATGCTATCCGCATGCCTTCTAAGTTCTGAAACAGATCTATCTGAATAAATGACAAATGTTAATATCGGTATACTACTTGAATTAAATCTTGAAATTTTAGGTGACTCGACCTCTTTGGGTAAAAGATTCTTTGCAAACTCAAGCACATCTCTTATCTCATTTAAAGCCAAGTCTAAATTAGTTCCATGACGAAATTCAAGCGTAATAACGCTTGACCCTTTGGAAGAATTACTTCTTATCTTCTTTATGTTTTTCACCGAAGTAAAGCTACCCTCAAGTACGCTAGACACCCTTTCCTCAACTTCTTTTGGGGAAGCTCCCGGATAGCTCGTATAAACAGTTATTACTTTTTCTTCAATTGCAGGCAACAAATCTATCTTTAATCTCGAAAAAGTATAAACACTGATCATAGCCAATAACAAAAATAGTATTAGCATTGTTATTGGCTTATCAACAACCCTTTTTACCAACATACTTCTTCTCCAGGAAATTAAACATTGTCTTCAGCGACAATTCCATCTCGCGTGTCTACTAAATTTATATAAGCCCCGTCAGATAGAGCAGGCAGACCCTCAATTACAATTAAATCACCTTCATTAATCCCATCCCGAACAGATATAATATTATCCACCTCGAAATCTATCAAAAGAGGCACCATCTCAACTGTTTCTGTACTTTCATTCACCCTAAATGCAAAACTCTTACCATCTCGCTCAACAACAGCATTACTTGGAATTTTAACTACATTTTTTAAATGATTAGTAACAAGTTTAATCTTTACAAACATACCAACAATCATTTTTTTTGAATTATTACCCACAGGCTCAAGGTATATTTCGGCAGTACGACTCTTAAAATCTAACACAGGAGATACTTCTGAAACCTTTGCTCTAAATTTTTCATCGGGATAAGATTCGATCTCAATAATTGCATCATTACCAGCCTTGACATCTAAGATGTATTTTTCAGAAACATAAGTCCTAATCTGAGTCGTATCCATTTTACCTATCAAAGCAATACTTGCTTGAGGTCCAACTGTTTCCCCAACTTTATGGCCAACAGTTAAAATATTTCCAGAAATTGGTGCTCTTACTGGACTCTTTAAATAAAGGGCTCCTATCCTTGTTGGATCAAGTGTAGCAATTACTTGTCCTTTTGTTACATAAGTTCCAAGCTTCACGTTAAGAGATGTTATTTTTCCTGTAACATCGGGATATACATTTGCTTTAACTTTAGTATCTACATCACCATTTAAAGCAATATAATTACTTAAAATCCCTCTTCGAACTTTCATAACAATAACTGGAAATCTGTAGGGTTCGTCAACAGAATCATTTCCGTGCATATCTCCTTGAGCCTCGCTTCCAGTATTCTTACTACATGAAAAAGCAAACAGCAGACTTAAAAATAATACACAATACTTAACACCAAACCTCATATTAAGAATTAAATTCATATAACATCCTATCAATCTAACGCACTTATTAAATCTTTATATTCAAGTATTGCATTAGAATAATTTAGTTTATCTCTTATAAACTGTAAATCACTCTGTTTATAAGTAAATTCAATATCATTAAATTTTAAAAGATCTATTGCACCTGCATTAAAGGAATCAAAAGCTAGCTGATAATTTTTCCTAGCTAATTCCAAATTCATCTTAGAGGCATCCAAAATAGACTTATATTTCCTTACATCTTTACGTTTATGAATAATATTAGACTTAAATTCACGAATTTTATTTGCAACTTGATTTTTCACTATCTCTAATTGATAATCTTTATCCCATATATTTGTAAAGCTTTTTGAGAATGGTAAAATTTCAGTTAAATTATATTTTAATCCCAAAGAAGCAGAAAAACCATTCTTTAATAAGCCACTTGAATTACTACTAAAAGAAATAGATGGAGCATAAGATAGCGAGAACGAAAAACTTGGCAAAAAAGTATCTAGCCAAATAGCATCAAGAGACTTTTGAACAATCTTATAAGAATTATTTAATGTTTTAACATCTAGTTGTTCATTAATATCTATGACCTCATTAAATAATGAAAAGTCTAGTATCTCATCTGATAATTCCCCTATAGTCTCAAAATCTTGCAAGGCATCCAACCCTACCAATAATTTAAATCCTTCTTTTAACTTTTCAAAATTAATTACCTGCTCATCTAAAGCAGGCTGAGCTTTGGCATACTTAAGCTTAGCATCAAGATAGTCTATTTCTGACAAAAGTCCATTATCATAAGAAATCCGAGCTTGCTCAAATTTAAGTTTGCTATTTTTAAGCTGAATCTCAAAAACTTTTAAGGTACTCTTTAAGGCTATTAACTGATTATACATCTTAAGGACGCCTAATCTAATATTTTTAACAGCCTTTTCTCTGTCTATCTTAGCATTCTCATAATCAAGAACGGTAAGTTGAATTTTTTTTAAAACAGACGGAGATATAGTAAAGCCAGCAGAAACACCAAATCCCAGTCCCCAATAATCCCTCTCTTCTGCATTGGGTATAGAAGAGCTCGACCTTGAAAGATTTGCACTAGCGCCTAAATTTGGAACAAATACATTCCAAGAATTATCTTTATATAACTTTTTTATCTTTTCTTTATATTCGGCATTTTTAGAATCCAAATTATTTTCTAAAGCCATACGAACAGCATCTTCAGGAGATATTTTCATAGTTTCTGCATAAGAAGACACCAAAACAAAAATTAATGCTAACCTTTTAATATTGGCCTCCTCCAACAAATACAAAAAACTAAAACCAAATGTTGGCATGCATACTACAGTATCATATAGTAATACTATTATAATATAATTTCAAATATGAGTATACTAAAAAAATTCTTTCGAGCACCCAACTTGATAGCTATCTTATTAGTCAAAATATACCAAAAAACTTTTTCCAAAATCGTTGGGCTTAATTGTATATATAAACCTAGTTGTTCAAATTATGCATTAGAATGCCTAAAAAAGTATGACATTGTAACGGCTTTAATTATAATTATATTAAGATTAGTCAGATGCAATGCGTTATTTAAAGGGGGCTTCGATCCACTATCAAATGAAAAGCCAATATTAAACTCATTTAAGGAATTCAGCAAAAGGCTAATCAAATAAATCTTTATATTTGTCTGGAACCCAACTCTTAACAATCTCTCTGTGTCTATCAACAAATTCAACAGCATTTCTATATTCTTGTCCAGGCTCCTTATAATTTTTTTCTATTAAAGGTAATACTAAGCTGTCATTCCAATAAAAATTATCAAACAAATAATACGCATCAGGATCATCCTCTTTAAGTCCAAGTCTTACAAAGGAATGAATGCTCTCAGTTCCTCCCATTGCTAAATAAGGATCCTCTAAAAATTTAATATCATATTTGGCAAATGCCCAATGGGGATTCCATAAAGGGACTAAAATCCATTCATTCCTCTTAATAGCAGCCTCTAAACTTGCAAGCATTACACTCTCACTTGAAGGGACGAGCTCATATTCTTTATCTAATTCATAAAGCTTAAGAGTCTTTTCTACAGAAAGTTGAGTACCAGACCCAGGATCTATTCCAACCATTTTATTTTGAAACTCACCTCCTCTACCCTTAAGTTCACCAATACTAGAAATTGTAACATACTTTGGAACTACAAATCCTTGTAATGTCCCTTCATAATTAGCACCAAGATCAATGAATTTATCTTTAAGCTTTTCATAATAAAATTTATCGGCCGTCGGTATCCATGCCGATACCATACCATCCACCTGACCTGCTGCCAAATACTGATACATTATAGATGTTTTAACGGGAAATATCTCTACTTTATACCCTATTCTTTCAAAAACAACCCTAATAACATTAGTAGCAGCTGTCTCACCTATCCAATTAACGTAAGCAACCTTTATTGATTTTGAACTTGTAGAGTCATCATTTTTACCACAAGAGAAAAGAATGAAAATAAAAGTCATAAAAATAGCTATAAATAAATTCTTCATTAATCAATACCCCCAGCATTAATAAAAATTAATAATATTATTTATTGTATATTTCCAAAAATCTCTTAAATTTATTTTCTTTTTTTACTCCATAATGGTCAGTATTTAAATAGCTAAATTTAATAAAAATAGCCTGCATTATCCTATCTAAAATAATGGCTATTACCACAACAGCTAGCCCAGATATTAAACCTTCACCAAAATTCAATCTTTCAACAGAATATATCACAGTCCTACCAAGACCCGATGAACCAACCATTGCCGCAATAACTATCATAGATATTGCCATCATTATTGATTGATTAATCCCCTCTATTATGCTTTGAAGAGACAATGGTAGCTGAATTTGAAAAAGAATACGAATATTACTACTGCCAAAAGACTTTGCAGCCTCAATTACTTCTCCTGGAACTTGAACAATTCCCAATCTTGTATATCTAATAACTGGAGGCATTGCAAAAATAATTGTAGCAAAAATAGCTGAAGATGTGCCCATACCAAAAAAAGGTATGGCTGGTATTAAATAAATAAACGGAGGCATTGCTTGCATCAAATCAAGTACAGGTTTTAAAAATATATAAAATCTGGGATAATACCCACCTAAAATACCTACCGGAAGCCCAAGAATTACCGAAAAGAGTACAGACACAAAAATAATTGACACCGTATCCATTGAAGCTTCCCAAAGATTAAAATACAAAACAAAGCAAAATCCCAACATAATCAATAATGCTAATCTTTTCTTTAAAAACAAGAAACTTAAAACGCAAATGATAATAATAAAAAGAACAGGAGGAATAAAAAGAAATAAATCTTTTAGATTTTCATAAAATAAAATCACAATTTTTGTAAACCCTATGCCATTAGAATCTGAAAAATTGTCAACTAAAAAATTAAAAAATCTGTCTATATTAGAAACTATAATATCTCTATTCATATCGTACCTATTTTGACAGTAAGTCAGCAAGCTCATCCACATCGATATATCCAATAATGCTGTCCTGATCCCCTCTTACTATCAAATAATCCAACTTATTTAAATATTTAACAATACTCTTAATCTCATCATCTAGCCTTAAATTTAAAGAAGCAAGGTTACTATACTTCCTATTAAGATCTACATTGTACAAACTAAAGGCATCACCTTCTCTTTCAATAATAACATTATATCTATCAGAATCACCATTAAGACCAAAATTCATTTTAATAATATCTTTAATTTTTAAAATGTTTAGCACAGGAAGATTTTTAATAAAATTAGCTATAAAATCCGTGCTCGGATTTGCCAATATCTGCAATGGCTTGCCCACTTGAATAATTTCCCCATCTCTCATAAAAGCAATTCTATTGCCCAACTTAAAAGCCTCAATTAAATCATGAGTAATAAATACGACTGTCTTTTTTAATTTGGCTACCAATCTTAAAAGTTCATCCTGCATCTCCCCCCTAATCAAAGGATCAAGAGCTGAGAAAGCCTCATCCATCAAGAGTATATCGGGATTAACAACCAAAGCTCGTGCTATGCCTACTCTTTGTTTCATGCCACCTGAAAGCTCATTTATATACTTATACTTAGAATCTTCAAGACCCACAAGCTTTAAAACATCAATAGCTCTCTGTATCCTAATCTTTTTAGGAATATGCTTAACTTCAAGTCCATAAGTTACATTTCTTAAAACATTCATATGTGGAAAAAGTCCAAAATTTTGAAATACCATGGCAAATTTATCTTTTCTTAAAGCAGAGAGATCTTTTTGATTAATATCATTCATTTCAATATTATTCACCAAAATAGATCCAGCATCTATCCTGTATATACCATTCAAACACCTAACAAAAGTAGACTTACCACATCCTGACATACCCATAATAACTAAAATTTCATTTTCATAAACATCAAGAGTAATATTTGCATTTGCAATAAAAATAGAAGATTCCTTATAAATCTCAGATCTATTCTTACCATCTTCATAATTTTTTATTGCTTTAATTATTTGTTTTTTATTATTATTATAAGAAAATGTTTTATAAAGGTTCCTAATTTTAACGCTAGCCTTATCCAAAGCAACCTCCTAATGCAAACATTTTAAGTTTTATACACACTAATATTCATTATACTAAAATATTGGAATTTTCCTTGCTATAAAAAAATAAGGGTCTTCTAAAAGACCCTTATTTCCAAGATCAAATTTACCTAAGTAATGATAATACATACTGTGGCACTTGATTTGCTTGCGCAATCATTGCCATCGCAGATTGTGTCAAAATACTATTAGTTGTAGATGAAACCATTTCATCTGTCATTGCAGCATCTTTAATTTGAGCATAGGATGCTTTTAGGTTTTCAATAGAGTACTCTGTACTACTCTTAATAGACTCGAGCCTATTTTGGAAAGCTCCAAGGTTTGCTCTCTGATCACTTACCATTCTAATAGCATTCTCGATTTTCGCAAGTGACATATTAGCATCAACAGTAGTTGTAACATTAACTGGAGAATTAACCCCTCCCTGAGCTGGTGCTGCCGCAGCCGCTGGCGTTCCTTCCTGCTGAGCTCCCGCCTGTGCTGGTGCTGCCTGAGCCACCTGGTTACCCTCACCCGCAAAAAGATTAGCAACATTAGCAGCATAAATATTAACAGCAATCGCCTCATCCTGATTTGCACCCACATGTACTCTCAATGTCCATGAAGCTTGCGCACCAGTTAGTGATGATGGTGTATTAATTTTTGCAGGTTGCATTCCAAGTTCTTCAGCTGTACTTACATTTTGAGCAGAAGACTTGTTTGACAACATGTGCATTTGGTTGTATTGAGACTGATCAGCAATTCTGTTAATTTCATCTGTAAGTTGCTCAATTTCAATCTGAATAGAACCTCTGTCTGCATCTGAATAAGTACCATTACCAGATTGAACTGCAAGCTCTTTCATTCTTACCAAAACACCCTCTAATTCATTTAAATTTCCTTCAGTAGTTTGAACGAAATTTATAGCTTTCGAAGTATTTCTAGATCCCTGAGCTAATCCTCTAATCTGAGCATTAATCTTTCCAGCTACACCCATACCAGCAGCATCATCAGATGCACGATTAATTCTATACCCACTAGAAAGTTTCTCCTGAGTTTTGCTAAGATTAGCAGCATTAATGCTATTGTTTCTTGAAGCATTAATAGCTGATGTATTGTGATTTATGATCATAATTACATTCCTCCATGATTAATTCAATTTATGGTAAATCCCTTTACCTTTTAAAAAGGATATCACAAAAATAAGAAAAAAATAAATACAATGCTAATTTAAATTAAATTTGTTAAAATTGGTTATCCAAGTTACCTATTTCGTCTCTGCAAGTCAAAAGATTTAAGGACTTCCTCTTGTTCCTTCATCCGCTTTACAGTGAAATCTAAGGTATTAAGCTCGCCTTCAACCTTCTTCTCCCGATCTTCATATTTCTTTTTATAATCTTCAACCACATTTCTCTGATTGGGAATCTTAAGATCATAACTCCTTATTTTATTATAAATAAACCCTCCGGAACTCACCAAAGGAGATAAATAATCACCAAGTGCCTTAGCAAGTCCATCATCATACACTCGATCATCATTAAAATCAATTGCAAAAAGTTCCTTTACTGAATTAATATTACTCTGTATTATTTCATTAAATTTCTTCTCATCAAGCTTTAAATAACGAGAAAGCCCACCAGATGAAGATACGGAATTAGTAAACACCCCTATTTGACTAATTATTGACAAATTAGGATCATTGGTCATATAGGCGTTAAATATGATTGATTCTAACCTTGATTTAAGAGTCTTTAACGAAAATTCAGCTTTAAGGATCCCTAAATTCTTGTAAGCTTCTTCCCTTTGCTCATCACTTAAATACTCTAACTCCTCTAACACATCTGATTTCTGCCCCTTAGAATTATCTTCATTTGAACTTACAATATTAATCTCAGCAAGAACTTCATTATAAGCTACAAGGAAATCCAATAGAAGTTTTTTGATTCCATCATAATCAGGTTCAACTTGAGCAATGATAGTATTCTCTGATGTCTTCTTTAAATTTAGTGTAACATTGGGAATTAAATCATTAATAGTATTTGAATCACGCTCAACATCAACTTCATCAAATTTCAATTTTGCATTCTCTGCAAAGCTTTTTGCATTTATTGGCAAATAACCATCTCTATTCTTTGGATCAAAAATCTCAATATTACGAACAGTAATTACCCTGTTATTACCTTTATTTTCAATATTGATCTCTTTTAAATCCAAAAGTGCACCAATTTCAACCTCAACCTTCTCAAAATCACTTGCAACATTTACAGGAGGCAACTCTACAGAACCTGTATTGCTGTGAATCTTTACCATATTTATTTGAATATACTTCTTTTCCTGCAAAGGAGGCTTATGATCAGGGCCAAGATTAATTATGCTATCTTCACCCTCAACCTTAGCATCCTCAAAAGTAGCCTTACCAGGATTAAAAATAATTTTATTTAAAACACCTTCATTATCAGTATCATGATACTTAATATCAAATTTAAGTTTACTTCTACCACTAATTTCAATATTTTCTGGAATACTTATTGAAATCTCTGAGAGAGGCTCTAATATAACACTATTCTTAACAAGAGATATCTTATTGCTACCATTTTGTTGACTATTAATAATCTCTGCAAGATTAGGACTAAAATTTGTTGTAAGCTCACTTAAAATGCCTATTTGTTTAGCAAGATTTAAAGCCTCATCCTTCATAATAAGTTGATTAGTTTCCCCTTCCTTTAAAGCCTGCAAAATCAATCGGCTATTCCCAGAATTATCACTTTTGACAACCTTCGCAGATAAAAATCCCTTGCCTCTACTATTAATATCTTTTACAAGAGACTCAATATCTCCATTATTTTTAAACTTAATCTCTTTATTGCCAACTAAAAATGTATAGTTCCCCATAGGAATCTTGAGTTCCTTTTGCTGAAAATTCGCAGATAAAAAACCATCTGAACCTGCTAATTGATTAACATCAATTCTATAAGTTTCATTCTTAGAACCATAACGAGCAGACATAGATAGCACATCATCATCGCTAGATTTACCCGACATGTGATTGAAAGGACTATTAAGAGACGTAATTTGTCGTGCCAGTGAATTTAAAGTAGAAATTTTCCTGTTAAGCATTTGCCAAGCACTCTTTTCTTGCTCTAAATCCTCAAGTCTTTGCAAAGATGAATCTATTTTGGCTTTATCGCCTTTAAGCATCGATTCACGAATTTCTTTATTATTATATTTATTATCCAGCCCTGGAACAAAAAATCCAGAAGACATTAAAACTCCCTCTTAAGTAAAAAGTTTAACACAGAAAATATGCAAATATTACAAACAAATTCACAGCATATTCAAAATCGCAAATAAGTATCTTTTCAAAGAATAATTTAAAAAATAAGGATATTTAAAAACACCTCTATTTATAGTAAAATCTAAAATTATAAAAAAAGTATCTTCAATTTTATAGGAGAGGATAGGTATGAAAAATTTTTGTTTATTTAATGCAAAATCTGTTCTTACAGGGCATGATAAAATAGAAAATTCAGCTGTCCTTATCAAGAATGGCAAAATTTTTGATATTGTAACAGCCGATAGACTTGAAAAGATTGACCTAAAAGGCTACACAATGATTGATGTTAAGGGCAACTACATAACACCTGGTCTTTACGATAATCACATACATGGATTTTACGGCTATGGAACTGATCAATGTTCAACAGATTCAATACTTAAAATGTCACAGCATCTAGCAGAGTACGGAGTAGTAGGATTCCTACCGACACTTTATCCACGCCCAGTTGATGAAATGATCGCAACAATCAAAGCATGCTCAGACGCAATAGGCAAAGAAAAGGGTGCAAAAATATTAGGACTCCACCTTGAGGGTCCCTTCTTCTCTCCCAAGAAAAGAGGTGTTCATCCTATCTCTTACCTCCAAAAACCAAGTATCAAAATCATGAAGGAATTCATGGATGCCGCTGGCACTTTTACAGATACCTTTGGACGAAAAAGAACTAATATCGTAACAATGACAGTCGCACCTGAGCTTAAGGGAATGAGAGAACTTGCAATGTTTTGCATGGAAAATATTATAACGCTTCAAGCAGGACATACCAACGCAACATATGAAAATATGCTTGAGGGATTTCAAGTGGGAATACTTCACACAACTCATTTTTTCAATGCCATGTCAAAACTTGATCACAGAAATCCAGGTGCAACAGGGGCAGGCTTAATGCATGGAGATGTTTCTTGTGAAATTATTGCTGATGGATACCATATTCATCCAAAACTCTTTTTAATGCTTAGAAAACTTAAAGACATAAGTAAACTAATTCTTGTAACCGACGGTTTAACACCAACACTACAGACATCTGGAAAATTAATCGCCAATGGAGACGAAGTTTATCTTAAAGATGATGGGTTATTTCATACTGTGGCGGACGATACAATAGCAGGCTCATCTCTTACAATGATACAAGGCGTTAAAAACTTAGTAGAATTCGGATATAGCTTAAGTGATGCTATTCAAACAAGTTCATATAATCCAGTAAAAATAATTAATCGTGGGAAAAAGGGATTAATATGCCATGATTATGATGCAAACATAAACGTCCTTGACAAAGATTTAAATTTAAAATTAACTATGATAGAGTCAAAAATAATATTTAATAAACTTTGATTGTTGAGTTATCAATAATAAGGAGATCTAGATGAGACTAATCATTAGGCCTGAATATAAGGATATTTCAAAATGGATTGCCAATTATGTAGCGATGAGAATAAAAGAATTCTCACCAACAAGAAAAAAGCCCTTCATTTTAGGTTTGCCAACGGGAAGCTCGCCACTTGGTATGTATAAAAACTTAATTGAAATGAATAAACTTGGGAAAATTTCATTCGAAAATGTAGTCACATTTAATATGGACGAATATATAGGCTTAGACAAAAATCATCCCGAGAGTTATCATTCATTTATGTGGAATAACTTTTTCTCACATGTAGATATAAGAAATGAAAATGTGCATATCTTAAATGGCAATGCTTCTAATCTTGCAAAAGAATGTGAAGAATATGAGAATAAAATTAAATCTTATGGTGGCATTATGCTCTTTGTGGGAGGAATTGGGCCTGATGGCCATATTGCTTTCAATGAGCCCGGTTCATCTCTTCAATCAAGAACAAGAATTAAGACTTTAACTCAAGATACAATTATTGCAAATTCAAGGTTCTTTGAAAATGATATTAACAAAGTTCCCAAAAGTGCCTTAACCGTGGGAGTAGGAACCATTATGGACTCAAAAGAAGTAATGATCATAGTAAATGGATACAATAAAGCAAGGGCATTAAAACATGCTATTGAGAGCGGTGTCAACCACATGTGGACAATCAGTGCACTCCAATTGCATACAAGCGCAATTATCGTCTCAGATGAAGCTGCGACATATGAACTTAAAGTCGGCACAGTAAAGTATTTCAATGACATTGAAAAAGATAACTTTAATAATGATATATAGAATGCATTTATGTATTAAGGTTTAGTGCCTAAAACAAACTAGGCGTAAAGCAAAAAATATCGCAAGCCTAGTTTAAGAATCTCTTAAAGACAATATTATTCTATTATTTCATTATATACTCTTGAAACCTCTTCCCAATTGAGAACCTTAAAGAACGCATCAAGATAATCAACTCTTCTATTCTGGTATTTAAGATAATAAGCATGCTCCCAAACATCAATGCCTAAAATAGGCTTATAATCTCCCATTAAAGGGCTATCTTGATTTGGTGTTGATATTACTTGCAATTCTTTATTTGCATGAAGAACTAGCCAAGTCCAACCACTTCCAAAAATCTTCATGGCTGAATCTTTTAAAGCCATCTTAAGATTATCAAGATTCCCAAAGATAGCTTTAACCTCTTCTTCAAAATTTTTCAAAATATTATCTTTGTTCCCAGGCTTCAAGATTCTAAAATACAAAATATGATTAGAATACCCACCAGCATTGTTTCTTATTACCCCTTGGAATTCTTCAGGAAACCGATGAATATTTTTTAAAATGTTTTCAATATCTTTAAAGTAATTTATATTTGTCTTCTCAAGAGCAGAATTTAGATTCACCATATATGCATTATGATGCTTGGTATGGTGAATCTCCATAGTCCTAATATCAATATAAGGCTCTAAGGCATCATAAGTATAACCAAGTTCTGGCAACTTAAACATAAAACCTCCTTTAGTTTCTTCCATGACAATTTTTATATTTCTTCCCACTTCCACAATAACAAGGCTCATTTCTTCCAATCTTTGGAGTACTTCTAACTATTTGACCCCCCGATGAAGCATCTTCCTTCCCAGAAACGATACTTGAAAACTTTTTGTGAGTAGCGCTAATATTTTTAGACTTCTTATTTTTATAACCATTAGGATCAACATCAACTTTTATCTGTAAAGCTCGCCTCAAAGTGTCAACCTTAATATCTTTAACAAGCTCACTAAAAATTGCGAAACCTTCTTCTTTGTATTCAGTAATTGGATTTTTATTAGCATAAGATCTAAGATAAACTGACTCTCTTAAAGAATCAAGATTTGAAAGATGCTCTTGAAATTTAGAATCAATATTTCTTAAATATTCGTATCTTAAAAATTCATTCAAAAGTTCTGATCCAATCAGATCTTCCTTTGCAAATAAATTAGACTTTGCAATCTCCATTAACTTATCTTTGAAACCCAAAATACTCATGCCCTCAACAGAACCAATACTTTCCATCATAGAAGCAAAAATTAAATTTATTTCATTTATCACAGAACTCGTAACTACTTCACCTTTAACACTATCAAATAAAAAATCAAGATACTCCCTTAAAGACAAAAGAAGACGTTCCTTAATGTTATCATCCTCAAGAATTGAGTTTCTCTGAGCATAAATAAACTCTCTATGCTTTGTTATAACGTCATCATACTCTAAAAGATGCTTTCTAATTTCAAAATTTCTATCCTCCACACGCTTTTGAGCATTCACTAAAGATCTTGTCAATAAGGAATGTGCAATAGGTTCGCCTGAGTTCATCCCAAGCTTCCCCATTAACGCTCTTAAATTATCACCTGCAAAAAGACGCATTAAATCATCCTCAAGAGATACATAAAATCTTGATCTCCCCGGATCTCCCTGCCTTCCTCCTCGCCCTCTAAGCTGGTTATCTATCCTCCTTGACTCATGTCTCTCACTACCAATAACATAAAGTCCACCAAGGTCTTTAACTTCCTCATAATCTTTAAGATATTGTTCCCTTTCATCTTGCATAGCTCTTTGAAGCTCTTCAATACTTGCGCCTGTACCTACCTTTTTACGCGCTCGATGCTCAAGATTACCCCCAAGCTTAATGTCAGTACCCCGACCAGCCATGTTAGTTGCAATTGTAACAGCATGTTTCGCTCCTGCTTCAGCAATAATCAAAGCTTCACGAAAATGATTTTTTGCATTAAGAACTTCATGCTTAATGCCTTTCCTGCCAAACATATACGATAATATTTCAGATTTCTCAATAGAAACAGTCCCAACAAGAACAGGCTGCCCCCTCTTATAAGCCTCGTAAACCTCATCAGTAATTGCGTTAAACTTAAATTCCTCAGTGTAATAAATAACATCATCCTCATCTATTCTTGCTACCAATCTATTAGTAGGTACAACCACAACATCAAGGTTATATATTCTATGAAATTCCTTTGCCTCTGTGTCAGCCGTACCCGTCATGCCGGAAATCTTTTTAAACATTCGAAATAAATTCTGAAATGTAATTGTTGCCATAGTTTTATTTTCACTTGCAACCCTAACGCCTTCCTTAGCCTCAATAGCTTGATGCAATCCATCAGAGTACCTGCGTCCCGTCAAAATACGACCTGTAAACTCGTCAACAATCTCAACACCAGAACCCCCAACAATATATTCCCTGTCCTTTAAAAAAAGCAAATGAGCTTTCAATGCTTGGGTCATATAATGAACATAATTAAAATTAGAATCAACATACATAGACCCCGAAATGATACCTTTTGAAATTAAAATTTTCTCAAGATTATTTAAACCATTTGCCGTAAAAGATATTCTCTTACCCTTCTCATCAATCGTATAATCTCCATCAAGATCATCAATCTCTAAAGGATAATCCCCCGTTTTTGGATCTTTAGAGCATTCCTTTAGTAAAGAAACAAGAGAATTAACTTCCAGGTAAGCCTTAGTATCTCCCTCAGTAGAGCCCGAAATAATTAAAGGAGTCCTGGCTTCATCAATTAAAATAGAATCAATTTCATCAATAATACAATAATTAAAACTTCTCAAAGATTTTTGAGATGCATCAAAGCGCATATTATCTCTTAAATAATCAAATCCAAGCTCATTATTTGTAACATAAGTAATATCCTTACTGTATTCCAGCTTTCTCCTATCAGAATCCATGTTAGATAACACAACGCCAACACTCACTCCTAAAAGTTCAAAAACTGGCTTCATCCAATTTGAATCACGCTCTGCAAGATAATCATTAACAGTAACAATAATAACACCCTCACCTGTTAAGCTATTAAGATATGCAGCCTGCACAGAAGATAGAGTTTTACCTTCTCCAGTCTTCATCTCTATTATTTTTCCCTGATGAAGTACAAGCCCCGCAATAAGCTGTACATCATAAGGCCTCTCCTTAAGACGTCTTCTAGCAGCTTCTCTAGATAGTGCAAAAGCTCTCTCTAAAATATTTTCTAAAACCTTACCTTCCTTAAGTTCATTTTTAAACTTTTCTGTCTCCCTAACAAAATCTTCATCTGCTAAAGAGAGTGCCCAAGACTCAAGCTTATTAATATTTCTTAAAGCAGGAAGATAATTTTTCAAATCTCTCTTACTTTTCGAACCAATAGTTGTTTCAAATATTGCTCTTAACATATTAGATATCAATTCTCCTAAAATAATTGACTTTCAAGCATTTAAAATAATAACATCTAAAACATGAGAAAGTTTTATAAAATTTATATATTAAGTTTCTTTTTCGTAATTATATCATGTAATACTAAAACTTTAAACGAGCTAGGCGAGGAGCAGTTCAAAATACCATTTGGTACTTTACCTGGAGAAATAGCGCCACTTGAAAATAAATTCACCAACTCAAGCTTTGATATTAAAACGTACAACGGACTTGTATATATTGTAGAGACAAAAGCAAACAAACTCATGATTTTTAATTCCTATGGAAAATTAATTCAAACTTATCAAAATAGCATATTCAAGAGCAATCCTGATCTTAAGATTAAAAAAGTAGATTTTGAAAGCATTCAAGCAATCTACCCATCAAAAGACTTTATTGTGGTGTCAGACAAAATTGATAATAAAAAATCTAAATTTGATGAGAAGGAAAATATCGCATACTTTACAAGAATATTTATTTTAAATAAAGATTTATCTGTAGAGGTATTAGGACAGGATGGGCAAAATGGAACACCATTCCCTCAAATTTACGATATAAATATTGATGATGGAAATAACATAGCAATAATAACCATATATAATGAAGGATATATAATATACTCTTATGACAACAACCTATCGCCACTTTACAAGATTTATGTTACTAAACACATACTACAAATACCTGAGGAAGAGAGTAAAAAATATAATATATCAATAGATAAAGTATTCTTCGAAGTAAACAAAAAAATTATTTATGTGAAAACAACTCACTATGAAAACATTGGAGCTAATGAAGGCATTAACGACCTTGGAGTGAGAATTAAAAATCAATATCTCTACACAATGACCTTAAACAAAAATAAAGAATTTGAAATAAAAAATAAAATTACTCTACCCCAAAATTTATTAGATGACCAACAAGAAAGCTTTGTTAATATCATTGGAATTCAAAAAGACAACATAATAGCATCTACCAACATGAAAAATCTATCTAATACTTTAATATGGAAGCTGGACAATCAAGGAAATATAAAAGAACAACTGATCTTAATTGAACCACCAAACCTCACATTTCTTGCTGAAAGCTTATCTAAGGATGGAATCCTTAGTATACTTTATGGAGAAAAAAGTGGCGTCAGTGTCTATTGGTGGAATTTAAACACTTTGCTCAAGTTATAAACCATAACTTAAATGTGAATAGATCTATGAAAAGCAGAGATTGCAAAAGCAAAATACAAAACAAATATAAACAAAAGTTAAAAAAACACTTAACCATCGGGATAATTTTTGTCATAATGCTAATTGTTTTAAAAATTATCTTAATTCCTACATTAAAAAACACAGAAAAAAATTACAAACCTATTATTGCTATAGAACATAAAACAAAAGATGCAAATCTATATCTCAAAATCAATATTAAAAGCAACAATAAAAAGGAATTAGGAAAAGCTAGCTTAGAGGTATATTTAGATAATAAGCTTATTGAAAATAATATGATCTACATAGACAAGATTGACTATACGTTATATACTAATGTTGCATATAAAAATGAAAGTTTACTAACTATAATGCTAATAAATCATAAAGGTGAGAAAACATACTTTAGTAAAAAGTTAATTTTTGGAGGGTGAAAGATGTTGCAAGTATATTTTATATCCGTTTTACTTAATATATTAGGAGGCATAGTACTAGCATTTCCAATTTTAAGAGAAAGATTTAATTTCTTAAATGTCTTTGAAGAATTTGTAAATCTAATTAATGATAACAAAGATGTAAGAGGATTTTTCGGAACCGTATTTTTAGCAACCAGCATCTTGGAAATAATCACACCTTACAGTTTACCAATAATTGGGAATTTACTGCCTGCTATCAGCTTATTTTTTATCGGGTTTATCCTTTTCTCAAGTCAAAAAATTTCAACAAACCTTGAAAGCAACAAAGAATATGGAAGATTTAAATCTGTCCTTGAACGCAATAAAAAATTAATAGGAATCATTGCAATAATTATTGGGATCATTCATTTTTTTGCAGCAAAAATACCTTTGCTCTAAATTAAAGAATAAATACATCACATATGTAATCTCAATCTTTAAAATTCTAAAAATAAGCTAAAAAATGATAATATTATTTGAGTTAATCAAAAAGGAGAATGTCAATGTTGATCAATCTATACTATAATCTGTATCAAATATATTCAAAAACCCCTTGCCAGATTAATGCAGCCATTAAAGGAGATTAAATAATTATGCTAAAAAAAATAAATTTACAATTTTTCATATTTATTTTATTAATTTTTTTAATAACAGGATGTGCCTTTTTTAGAAAGCCTCAGGA
Source organism: Candidatus Borreliella tachyglossi (assembly GCF_003076595.1). Taxonomy (NCBI): domain Bacteria; kingdom Pseudomonadati; phylum Spirochaetota; class Spirochaetia; order Spirochaetales; family Borreliaceae; genus Borrelia; species Candidatus Borrelia tachyglossi. The sequence continues at coordinate 160,962 of NZ_CP025785.1, forward strand.
AGTTGAACGAGATGGAAATATCGGAATAACATCAGGTAATAAAATTAAACTAAGATTCATTAGCGGCACTACTTATAAAGATAACCTACCTCACATAGGCAGCGCAAATATGACCTGGAAAAAGACAAAGGCAATGCCTATACTTGACGAAATGGGGCAAGCAATTCCTGAGCTTAAAGGAATGCTCGGCTATGCTTATGTAGTCTCTCCCATTAAAATGAATGGAGAATTAAGTGATAAGGTGTCATTTTTAATTCTTTTTGAGACAACAAAAAAAGGTGATTCAGAATATATAGTTGAAGATCTCAAATTAATAACAGCGGGCAAGGACTTAGATCTTAAAGACCCTAATTATTTACTTGCTGAATCATCAGCAGAAGAAGGATACAAAACATCTTACCCTTTTGGATTACTAATGAGTGATGAAGTTAGGCAAGCGTTTGACCTAACATACATAGATGAACAATGGCACTATATGTTATCTACACTATCTCTAAGACACAAGAAGACTCAAAGACTGAAAAATTACACAATATCTCTTAACTCTAAATTTGTTAATGATCTCTTAAAAGAAGTACTCAGATTATATCCAGATATTGAAGAATTATCTTTTGACTTATTTAGCAACTTAAAATAATGCACTTCATAGTGCATTATTTTACTATTCTTCACGCCTGCTAAGGCTAACGATAAAAGATAAGGAAACTAAATCTTTACTAGACTAAAGAAACAGAAAATACTTTACTTAATATCAATGCTTAATAAATAAGACTATATATTTATTAAATTCCCTCAAACATGTTATAATCGATAATTGTTTATCTTTGAAGATAAACAATTTTACTTATAAGGGTATACACACTTTAATGTTAAAAAATTCAATTTTACTCATTATCTTTTTAGGACTCATCCAATTTCTGTTTCCTAAAGACAAAATAAATGTATTTAGCAATCAAAAGTATATCGTAAGAGAAGATATAAAAGTGTCTGTAAAAAAACTGCAACAAAGCATTTTTTTTACAACAGCTGAAATTGCTATTAGTATACCTTATATGGAATTAACAAATCCTGATGGACAAAAAATAAAAGAACTTGAGGGAATAACCTATTCATTTGTCAATGCCTTTGTAACAATTGGGTCAGCAGCTATTATCTCATTTGATTTATCGGATAAAGTTTCAAAAAAATATGAAATAACTCAACTAGAATTTCTAAGTCCAGATAACGGACATTTTATATACTACTTAAATAGTATAGCAACTGGCAAACAAAATTCACAAAAAAAAGGTTGCAAAGATGCTTACTCTTTTGGAGTGCTGAGGACACCTACGCTTGCAAACACTGTTGCTGGGTACTATAAGGACTTAAATTGGTATTATATCATTGCAAGAATAACAATAAAAAATAAAAAGGATAATTTAGATAAAAAATATACAATCAGGATTAATCCTAAGATATACAATGATTTTCAAAAGGAATTAAGAATAGTTTACGAAGGTCAAAATTTTAAATATTTTCCAATACCAATACCGCAAAAAAGCTAGCATATGAATGAAACATTTCAGAATATAAAAGTCTTATTTCCTATTCACGATAATATATAATATAAAAAATGATTAAACACAAAGAAATCATAATAAACTTTAAAAATCTAGAGCATAATATAATTTCAATTAAGAATCTCATTCAAAATAGAGAATTAGTAGCCACACTAAAAGCTGATGCTTACGGACACGGACTAACTAAAACATTTAAATTTTTAAAAGAAAAAGGAATAAATTATTTTGGCCTTTTTTGGATAGATGACGCTTTAAAGCTTAAAAAAATTGATCAAAATGCAGAAATATTACTCTATATTAACACAAATAAAAGTGCAATAAAACATCTGATCAAGTTTAACATTACGCCCTTTGTCGCTGACTATGACTACTTATTACTAATAGAGAAAGAATGTGAGAACCAAAATAAGAAAACTAAAGTTCACTTAAAAGTTGATGTTGGAATGAACAGGTATGGTATTAAAATAAAAAATGCTCTAAGTCTAGCAATTCGAATTCAAAATTCAAAATTAGTAACATTAGAAGGGATTTGCACGCATTTACCTACAACAACAGATAAAAAAATTACCAAAGAGCAAACTGAAGAATTCCTATATTTAATAAATGAACTTAAGCAAAGAAATATAAATCCAAAATTTATCCACGTATCTAACTCAGAGCACACAGAACACTATGCAATAAGTGAACAATGCAACATGGTAAGACCCGGACTTATCTTATATGGATACCACTCAAATCCAAATGGATCACAAAACAATTTACACCTCAAGCCTGTATTAAGTTTCTATTCAAAAATTATATTTCTTAAAAATATAAAAAAAGGAGAAAAAATATCATACTCTGGACTCTTTATGGCAAAAGAAGACATACAAGTCGGTCTCGTACCTGTTGGATACTTTGACGGGATTCCACAAAATACATCCAACAATTTTTATTACCTAATAAGAAACAGAAAATGTGAACTCAGAGGAAAAGTATGCATGAACATAACAATCATAGAAATACCTAAAGACCTAAAGATAACCATAGGAGAAAAAGTAGAAATAATCTCTGAAAGATTAAGTCTAGATATACTTAGTAAGGAATCTGGGAGAAGCAACTACGAACTGCTCTGCTCCATTGGCAAGCATGCGAACAAAAAATATTTATATTAGATTACCTAAAGAATCAAACTTCTGAAAATCAACCAAATTCCCCTTGCTATCATAAATCCATTTATAAATTGAAATACCTCCAATATCGTCCCGTATCCTTAAATCCGGCCCGTGATTTGTTTTCTTAGAAATTTTTCCAAATTTATTGTACTCATATTTATACATGCTAACACCATAAATATCATCTTTCAATTGCCCTAAGTTTCCGAAGTTTTTTTGGGTAATAAGCCTATTTTGCTTATCATACTCATAAGCATACTCAAAAACAGCACTCATATCTGCAACCAAAATCCCACTCTTGGAATAATTTCTCTTCAAAGTAATGTTCCCATTAACATCATAAGCAAATCTATACCTAAAAACACCATAAATATCACCTATAGGATTATCAAAATCTCCATAATGTTCTTGAGATTCAAGAAGACCTTCCTCATTATAAGAATACTTATAAATCATCACTCCCTTTGAATCACTTATTAAATTAAAATTTTTATCAAAAAAAAGGTTTTCAACCAAATAAAATCTATCATCATACTTATAACTATAAACTGCAATACCCTTAAAATCGTCCATTATCTCATATTTTTCCTCATAAATAGCGGGAATATCACTATTATAATTTTTGTTTATTCTGTTACTGTAATTCATTATTCTTTTTTCATTGTTTTGTATATAAAAAATGGTCTTCTTCATAGCATAACCATTTTGGCTAACAGTTAAATTATTATTAGCATCATAATTATATTCTTTATGAAAATAGTCTTTTTCCTTTAAATTATACTCATACCTATACATTGCTACATTGTTCTCATCAGGAGTCAGGTTGTTTTGAAGATCATAATTGAAAATTTCAATAATCTTGCCACCAAAATCATAACGATATGTCTTTATTGCAACAGAAAAAGGATTTGAATACAAATAAGATACCTGGTCTAAATACTCTTCCTTTACAATATTATGTTTACTATCATAAGTTAGTCTAAACCCATATATTCCATTTTTAGCCTTCATATTATAGTTATTATCATCATAATACAAAACCGTTTTTATCCGTTCAGAATCGTCATAAGTAACTTTGGTATAATAAACATCATTGAAATCCTTAATTTGAAAACCAACCTCACTAAATCTATAAACATCAAAGGTATTATCATCTCTGTAGACAAAATGATAATAAGAAACTCCATACTTATCTCTTATAATCTCATTAGACTTATTATAATTAAAAATATTCTTTAATCTGCCACTTGGAAGGTATTCTATTTGTTCAACATAAACATCTTTTGCATTCTTAGTAGCAAAACCTCCACTTAAAAATAATCGCCTTTCTACATTCTTAGAATGCTCTACCTTTACCTGACTTGTAGCAAAAAAAGAGGGCATTAAAATACTAAGTTTGCCAACATAATCAACAACTACAAGCTTATTATCATTATTATAAGTGAACCTATACCCCCATTCTTCTTCAGCCTCTTCCTTATCTATCTCATATTTTCCTATTATTCTATAATTAATATCATAATCAGCGAATCTATAATAAACTTCCTTTGAGAAAAGAGTATAAGCCACAAAAAACATTACAAAAAACATAATCATTCCTTGATTATTTAACCTTATTTTGATAGATTTATTATACAATAAATTAATATAACGAGGACTTTAAGATGGCAAAAATTTCTAAAAATGCTCAAAGAGGTGGTTCTAAGGAATTATTAAGTAGATGGGGCGGAAAAATTATAATGAAATCTAAATTCGAAAATGGTAAAATAAAACATTACGCTGAGTGTCAAGCTTCAAAAACTATAGCAAGAAGACCTAAAGATTTATTTTAAAAAATTATTTTTTATTAAGTCTATTCTCAAATTTCGACCAAGCTTCATCTTGTTCGCTTTTAGTGTAGCTTTTACTTAGACCTTCTTGAGAGGTTCCTTTGTCTTTACCTTTTCTGAGATAAGAATTTCTAACTTTTTCCTTCATTTCTTCTCTTTGTTGTCGTCTTTTATTTAACTGTCTTTGCATTCTCTCATTTGGATCAAAAAGCCCAATACTACTTCTAGTCCTAACCTTAGAATCTAATCTAGACAAAGCTTCTTTATAACTATGATGCTTGCCTGTCAAAAATAAAATAACCCTTTTTAGTAAACCTATATCCCTATAGGCAGAATTTAAAATCTTAGACAAGTCAATTTGATACACCCTATAAAGAGGTAAAAACTCATTACTATTCTTAAAGTATTTTGCAGCTTCAGTTTTTATAATATCTTTAAGGTGAGTCTGAATATTTTGAGTTTTAGAGACTCTTCTATAATGAGAGACAATAAAATCAAGAAATACAACCTTATTTTTAAAACAATAATCATTTATATCATATTTAGAAATAAATTCACTCAAAGTTTTTTCAAGTCCTTCTTCTGTAAGAACAGTAGAAGGATTCTTACCGTTCTTAAGTATCCTAAATAACTCATTCCTTAATGCATCCTTAACATCAACCAAAATTTGATCAAATTCTTTTAAAAACATAGCATAAGCACATGGCTTATATAAATGAATACCATTCCTAATAGGAAATACCTTAGGTAAAACATCCCTAGTTTTAGATTCAAAAAAATATTCATTAGCAACTTTTAAAAAGTTTTCAGGGTTAGATAATTCCTCCGAATGCTCTTTAAGAATATTTTTAAATTCTTCTATATTAATAAATCCCGCTTTAAACTCCATTGTTTTTTCAATTGACTTTAAAGCCTCATCAATCTTAATGCTTTCTAGAGTCCTATGCTCTTCTAAGTTTTTCTCATTGAAAATATAAATATTTAATATTTCTAAAAAAGTAAAGTAATTTTTAGTAATATTAACACCCTTCTTATTTAAAATCTCATCCTTATTCTCTAAGATTCCTAAAAGAAGATTATAAACAACTCCAATGCCACTTATACTCTCGTCTAAAAGTTTATCATAATCACTAAGTTTCAAATTCTTAGCTCTAATAAAAATATCTTTAACTACCCCGTTAGAAGCAATGCTGAATAAAATTCGCTTAATAAATTCAATAAAATATAAGGCTTTGCCTGATGGAATTATTAAAGAATTTAATATAAATATTTTCTTAGATGTTTCATTCTCTTGAAAATACTTAAGATTAATGTCTGAATCAGAAAGCGTGATAAAATCCTTTCCAAAAGCCAATAAATTCGTATCTATATTCTTAACCGTAAGCAAAGTACTAAAAAGTTCTATTCCTACATAATGCTTTAAAAACAAATCCTCAATAGCATAATAATAAAAATCATAACTACTTTCATCTGTTATTACCATCTTATAAGGTGTAAATTCCCCATCTAATGTTAGATTATTAACAAGAATTCCTCTCTTAACTTCATAAAGCTTGCGAAATAGAAAATCAAGCTCTCCCTTAAGACCACGAACTCTACCAGAATAGTCCTCAATAAAATCAGCATAATCTATAACAACTTGCTTATGCTCTAAAATAATCCTTAAAATCATCTTCTGAATATCTGAGGAAATCCCTATCTGGGAAATTAAAATATCCACTTCCTTATCATTTAGATAGAAAATTTCAGGTAACTTTTTCATTTTATATTTTTAATCTCCTAACATGAACTATCAATAGCAACATATACTAACCATATTGCCAACCCTAAAAAGTTAAACAATGGTAAATAAAAATGAATTATATAACATATACAAAAATAAAAAAAAGATAGAAGGACCCCTGCTAAAAACTCCTCTAAATTTAACTATTAGCAACAATATTAAAGACACAGCAACCATTATACTAAAGTCAACAAAATAAATATCACTCATGAGAACTGGTCTTACAAAGCTACTGCTAGCTAAAATAAATCCAATATTAAATATATTGCTACCAATAATATTTCCAATAGCAATTTCTGCTTCTTTTTTAATCACGGAAAATGCAGACACAACAATTTCCGGTATGCTAGTCCCAAAAGCAACCAGCACAATTCCAATGACTTTCTCACTGACATTAAAAATATTGTGTGCAATGTAGACCGAACTATCTACTAATAATTTCGAACCTAGATATAGGAAATACATACTCAGCATTAACGTAAAAGCATTTAAAGATAAAAATCTCCAACCATAAGCATAACTTACACCCTCTAAGTCTTTCGCAACAGTATTATATTTCTTTTCTTCTCTGTAGAATAAAAATAGGTAAGATAAAAAGACAATGAAAATTATTAATGAACTCATTCTATAATAAGGCATCTTAAAAAAAGCTACAGAGTTGAAATCAAAAGAAAGCAACAATAAAAGGAACATCAACAAAAATAAAATTATAAACGAAAACTTAAGTCTCTTAAAATCAGTTTCAATCTTCAAAAACATACCTGTTAAAGGAAGGGCTAGCAGCATATTAATAATATTACTTCCAATGACATTAGAAACAATAATTTCATTTTTACCCTTAAAAGATGATATTAAACTTGTAAAAAGCTCTGGAGCACTTGTAGAGAATGATACTATAGTAACGCCAATTAAAAGATTAGGAACCCTAAAATAAGTAGCAATACTTACAGAACTTTTTAAAAGGTATTCCCCACCAAGATATAATAAAAATATGCCAAATCCTACGTACAAAAAATGAATATATTCCAAAAAAATCTCCTTCCCAAAATAACATTAATTATAATCTAAAAATTCGCTTAAATCGTGCTTAACCATATAATAACTATTGGATGCATTCCAAAGACTAAAACCACTTCCTAATGACTCTTTTATCCCTCTTAATTGATGAGACAAATATCCCGAATAAACCTCCATACTCACACCCCGTTCCTTACCAAGCAAAAAGGCTTGGACATATGGTCTAATTACAGCCTTATTGGAAGAGAACACAAAAGCTCTATTGCTCCCCTCCTTATAAATTTTATAAGCCCTAGTCGTATAATACAAATCATTCTTTAAAAAATCATCAGTATAATGAGAAGGATAAAACATGGGAGAGATAACATCAACATAGTCTGAAATCATATCTATATTTTGACCAATACTATTTGTAATAAACCACCCATTATTTCCGTAAATATCAATAGAAATAGGAATGGAAATATTTTCCCTAGCCATAATCAAAAAAGATTCAAGAGCATCAATTGATCGCATTCTATATTTACTAAATCTCGAAGTTATAAAGGATACGGGTCCATCTGTTGGAAATCTAATGTAATCAAACTGAATCTCATCAACTCCAAGAGACTGAATTTCCCTCGCAATAGATAAATTGTAATCCCATGTGTCTTGCAAGAAAAGATCCACCCAATGCTCCCTTCGCACATACTTAAAGGAATCATCATCACCAACCCTTAACATGTTTGCCCAAGGTTGATTAGTCTGCTTATTCCAAAGAGCATACTCAAAATTATTATAATAATATAGCTTTGAATCTTTAAATACAACAACTCGGGCAATAACATATATTCCAAGCTCTCTTGCCTTATTTAAAATATAAGGAATATCTATAACATTCTTTACAGCCTTTATCTTATTAGGAAAAGCGAGTTTGCTTGCATAAGTTAGAATACCACTGTCATCTTTAAAATCAATAATAACAGCATTCATACCTAATCTCTTTATAAACTCAAATCTCTCATCAATAGCTACCCTGCTTCTAAGAGTGTAAGCTGTTAAATAAATAGAACCTTTATTAGAGGCAAGATCCATTCTTCTTGATTTCTCAAAAGAATCCCCTTCATAAACAGAAAATTGACTATCAAAAATCCACTTGCCATCAATATAGGAATAAAAATGGTTATCATAAGTTCTAACCAAAAGTTCTTCCATTCCCGAACTAGATAGGTCAATAATGCGGACTATCTGCTTTTTAAAAGGAAAGTCTAGTTTTTTAACAACTCCTAAAGCAGCATTAATTAAAGTAATATCTCCATAAATTCCATGAGAACAATACAACTCACGATCATTGCTTCTGGAAAACTCTATTGCACTAATAATATCATAATAACCAGCACCCAAATATGTGTTAGAGATTAAAGAATTTAAGCTTTTAAAATCCAGCTTATCATTTATACTTAAATAGATTCCACTATTAGAAGTTCCAATAGCAATATACTTGTGCTCTCCTTGAGATAATGCACTTGAGGTTATATAGGCTTTTTTATTAAAGTTATCATTGCTAAGTAATTTTATGAAATTTTTAAAATAATTATTCGAAACATAAACAGCATCGCTAGTTGTTAAGAGTGAATTCGGTGAATAAAAATCCTCATAAACTGACGTTATCCTCCTAGGTATAGGTTCCGCAAACGGATATACCCACCTAGTCTCTAATCCCTCGGGTTCAACCTTAAATATTGAATTATTATGTTTCCTATACAAAGCACCTTTATGTACAAAAAATAAATCCCCATTCTTAAAATACCCAGCCCTGTCTAATGAATGCAAATAAATACACATAAAAAAATAAGAAAATAGAAAATAAATTGAACAAAAAAATATCCTATATATATCAAACTTCATACAAATAACATCCAACCTTTTGTTAAAACAAATATTATTTTAACAAATTATTCAAGTTGGCGTTAATTTCTTCCATAAAGTTTTGTAATATGACTGATCTGCTTGCTTAAATCAGCACTCAAATCACTACCAAGTAATCTAAAAGTCCAATTGTGAAAAATTGTATTAGGCGTATTCATCCTAAACTCAGATCCCAAATCAAGATAATCCTGCATTGGGATTATTACACTGTCCGCAACACTAGCCATTGCGCCCCTTATCATATCCCAAATAACAGAATCTTCATCTGTATTGAAATAATCAAAAATATACTTCTTATGATCATCATCAATAGAATTAATAAATCCTCGGGTAGTATTATTATCATGAGTCCCCGTATAAACAATGCAATTTTTTACATAATTATGAGGAAGATACGGATTATCCGAATTAAAATCAAATGCAAACTGCATAACTTTCATTCCTGGAAAATCAAAAAAATCTCTCAACTTAAATGTATCTCCAAGATCTCCTCCAAGGTCTTCCACCCAAATTTTCAAATTATTGATTTCACTTAAAAGATGCTTCAAAAATTCTTTCCCAGGACACCTTACCCATTTTCCCCTAATAGCCGTAGTCTCTCCTGCATCAACCTCCCAAGTCGATACAAATCCTTTAAAATGGTCAATCCTAATAATATCTACATATCCTTTCAAAAAATTAATACGATTAACCCACCATTTATAGCGATCTTTACTTAAAACTTTCCAATTGTAGGCTGAATTCCCCCAAAGCTGCCCTTCTTTTGAAAAACAATCAGGAGGCACACCCGTTACCTTATCTTTACTTGCATCAAACCTTAATTTAAAATACTTCTGATGAGCCCAAACATCGGCAGAATCATAAGACACAAAAATAGGAATATCACCTACTATCCTAATTCCAGCTCTATTAGCATAACGCTTCAAAGACTCAAACTGTGAAAAAAAGAAGTACTGCAAAACCTGTTGAATCTTTATATCAACCTCAAGTATCTCCCTAAGCGCAGTCAAAGCATTAATATCTCTTTTAAGAATTTCTCTGTTAAATAAAACGTTAAATGGTTCTGATGAAGTTTTAAGTTTAGAAAAATGTTCTTTAAAAACAATAAAGCTTGAAAAATCCAGAAGCCAATATGCAGCAGCTTTTCTAAACTTCTCAAATTTCTTCATCTCATCATCAGTTGCTCTATGCAAAAAATTCAAAGCAGCTTCTCTTAAAGTAACCTCCTTGACTTTTAACCTACTATAATCAACATGCCTATCTGATAAGTTTTCAAGCGTGCTTAAATCTATGTCAATGAATCTATGAAGAGCATCTAAATCAATATAATTAATATTACCGGCAAATGCAGAACAACTTGAATAAGGAGATCCTGCAAAATCAGTAGGAGAATAAGGCAATATCTGCCAATAAGTTTGCGATGAAGCAGCTAGAAAATCTACAAATTTATACGCCTCCTTTCCTAAATCTCCAATACCATATTTAGATGGCAAAGAACTAATATTTAATAAAATTCCACTTTTTCTCCTCATTTTTATACCTCAAAATAATTAATGTTTTTATTAAAATATTAAAACAATTACTTATATATTATTCATTATAACTAAAATGAAACAACAATAAAGCATTATTCAAAAGATTTAATGAAACGTTTTCAAAAAAATATCATCTCAATTGTGATATAATTAATTAGATGAAGAGTAAGATTGTTATCTTATTAATTTTAGTAAGAACTCTAATATTTTCATCTGAAGTATTCGAATTTAAATATACTAAAGGATCTAAGTTTAGAATAGAAACCACAGATAATCAAAAAATTTACCTAAATGGGGTATTTAATTCAAATATTAAAACTAATATTCAAGTTTCAAGCGAAGTTAAAGATGTAAAAGCAAACTTTGCAGATATCAAATCTTACTATCGGATATTAAAAAGAGATGATGAAAGTGATGTCTATTTACTTAAAGAAGAATTTGAGGGAAACTTCAGTATAAGCAAACAAGGTGAATATAGAATTAATAGAACTCAGAAAAGACCCTCCGTTAGAGGTGTTCCAAGATTCCCAACAAAACCCATAGCAATCAATGAAACTTGGACATATCCAGCAGAAGAATATATTCAAGCATCCACAGTCTCAAGCGAAATAAAAGACTTTATTGTAAGGTTTGATGTAAAGTATATATATAAGGGTAAAGAAAAAGTAGGTGACAAAGATTATGATATAATCCACTCAAATTATGAATCTAAATATAAAGTCAAAAACATATCTTTTTATCAAAAGGTTAAACAAATAATCTACTTTGATTCAAATGCAGGGAATACATACAAATACAAAGATAAGTATGAATTTGAAATGAAAAGCAATGAAAGTAACATTAAAATGATCGGTGATTCATTTGGAGAAATAGTCTCTATTGAATTGCCAAATGATAACTCAGTAGAGACTGAACTAAAAGAATATATTAGCAAAAAGCATATAGACTCTATTGATATAGCAAAGAATGAAAAAGGTGTTAATTTAAGTTTAGACATTGAATTCCACCCCGATTCGTTTCAAATAATGAAAAAAGAGTACAGTAAACTAAACCACATAGCTGATTTATTAGAAAAGTTTAAAGATAACAATATTCTAATAGAAGGGCACACGGCAAAATTTGGAACAGAACAAGAAATGCAAGAACTGTCTGAGAAAAGAGCTCATTCAATTGGAAACTATTTATTGAAAATGAAAGTAAAAAACAAAGATCAGATATTTTTCAAAGGATGGGGTGCTAAAAAGCCTAAGTATGCCATCTCATCTCCTTTAGCATCAAAAAATCGCAGAGTAGAAATCACAATTCTAAACAATTAAATTCCAAGCTATCTTCTACTCTTTTTCTCTTTTCTAGTTTGACAACTTATGCACAAAAATGCATAAGGTATAGCTTCAAGCCTTTCTTTCGCAATGTCTTTATCACAAGCCAAACACTTGCCATAAGTACTTTTCGAAATGCGATAAAGTGCCTGATTTATTAAGTGAAGCTTTTTTTGCTCTACAAAACTTAAAGCCTCGAGATTATTTCCATCCATATTATCAAATGCAATGTCAACTACATCTTTTAAGTGCATATCGTTACTAATGATCTCTCTCTTGCTAGCCTCAACAGATTTTATAGAATTCAATATCTCTTTTTTTGCTTCTAAAAGTAAATTTTTCATCTTATCAACAAAATCATGCCCAAAGTTATTTTTTTGCACAATATTACCTCCCTACAATAAATTACATTTTTTAAAAAACTTCGTGTAATTATATAAACAATCCCATATAATGTAAACCAGTGCATTATTTTTTAATAAAAATTAATTGCAATGATATCCCTAATTGTGTACAATTTATTTTGTTACATAAATAAATAACAAGGAGACATTTTGAATATTAAAGAAGAAGCAATTGAAACTGAAGGTATTGTCAAAGAATCTCTCCCTAATACAATGTTTAGGGTAGAGCTTAAAAATGGACATTTGGTTTTAGCCCATCTATCTGGAAAGATGAGAAAACACTTCATAAAAATAGTTCCTGGCGATAAAGTAAAGGTCGAACTATCACCTTATGATCTTACAAAAGGCAGAATAGTATACAGAGAAAAATAGCTTAATCAATCTAATAATTACTTTAATATTGAACCTATTCTATATTAAGTCATCTTTAACAGATACAATAAAGTTCTTATGAACCCACCCTTGTAGTCCATGACTTGTTTTAATAAGTATAAAGTCATCTTTTTTATCAATTACATAAACACTCACATTTCCCTTCAAAAATCTCCAGCTCCTTGAAAAGTTGTCAGGAACCTTGTAAAGAGAAACCAAATCACCCTTAATGATCCCAATTTCAGACTGCTGCTCAACATAAAAGTAATATGTTTGAAACAAAGTAAAACAAGCTACAGAACAAATTAAGAATAAAATTATTCTCTTTAAATTCTTAGCATAAAATTTACAAGACAGAGCTATTACTACAATATTTATTAAAATTAAGCTAATAATAAAAAAAACATTAGAAAACGCAAAACTATTATTTCGAATATTCTCATTAATTCCATTCTTAGCCTCAATAAAATTGATCACCCTGTAAAAAGTTTCATTATTTGGCGACGTGAAAAAGGCTTTATAAGCCGAATAGATCGCATCAAAATCTCTCTCCATTTTATTTAAAATTAAAGCTCTATTTAACCAAAGTCCTGAGTAACTTGGATTTTTTTTAATAATATTATCCACTTTGCTCAAAGCAACATTGTAATCTTTTGATTCATAACTCTCAATTAAATCATTTATATTTTCTCGTGAAAAAGATCCATCATTGATAGCATTAACGCTAACCCCAAGGGTTAACGTTAAAATAACCAACCCAAAACCTGAAGCAATAAAAAATTTTCTATATTTAATAAATATAGCTAAAGAAAACAAAAACCCTGGTATTAACATTAAGTAATACACAGGTACAAAAATTAAAAAGGTTTTATTTTTGTGATTTAAAATATCATAGTATGATAGCAAGCTAAAATCTGAAAATAAGTCTTCGGTAAAATTATCACTACTCTTAAATTCTCCATCATATTCATATTTCAGCCGTTCACCATCAAGTTTATAAACTTCTCCAACCTCAGGATCCAAATAAGTGAAATCACCAATATTTAAAAATAAATTACCTTTATTATCCGGCTTAATAGTATAAATCTCAGATATACTACCCTTATATCCATTTTGTGAGGGCTCAAAATTATAATTTTTTTTCTTATAAATAATCTTAGAATTATAAGTCTCAATTCCTGGAAAACGTACATGCGGAAGATTCCCTTGCCCTGTAATCTTTATTAAAATGGTAAAAGTATCCTGACTAATCAAAGTTGAATTAGGAAATTCATAATCAATCTTAAAAGTACCAACAGCTAAGGATTTAACCTTATCAGGTATAGGTTTAACTTTAAAAAAAATCTCAGGACTCATACGAGTCATATTTTCATCTATGTTAAAAGCAGTACTGGGGATAACTATATCCCTTGAACCTCTAAGAGGAGTTAATATAAAATTATAAAGAGGAATATCCAAAATTTCTTTACTATTAAAAGTTCTATACTTAATATTTTCAAATATGGGAGTTTTATCAATCATTGCATCTTTAATAGCATTAAAAGATCCGGCAATGGTATTTAAATTGCTATTCGCAAGCCAACTTAAACGTAAAACAAGCCCAACACTCTGATACTCATAAACCTCTTCTCTATCAAAATCCCAATACAACCCAACTGGCAAACCAAAGGACTGCATCTCATCCTCCCTTAAAACGCTCACCTCAAACTCTGAACTTAAATAAGCTTCATTACGATAAATCACCTTTAACGGTGGAATTTTAACAAATCCCAATTTGTCAAAACAATATTCAATCTTTACTTCTGTAAAAAATTTATTTCCATCAGATATCCTAGATATTGATGTAAGCTTAGCGTTATCATCTATATCTTTACTTAGCTCCAATGTCAATAATTTCTCATCAATATCTTGAGGCAGATATAACCTAATAACATGAACAACCTTATCTCCCTTAAGTACCTTAGTTGATATTAAATAATCATTGCCAGATAAAGAAAAAAGTTCAAAATTTATAAAAAAGAAACCTAAAAATATTACCAATCTTCTCTTGGAGACACAATTCTTTCCTCCGCTCTCGTTACCCATAAAACCCTCTCGAGATTCTCAATATATCTTAAAAAATTTTCATTATTCTCAATAAAATCTTTACTTCTATCGATATTTAAAGCATCTAAATTATTCGGAATGGTTCTTTTCTTAATTATTGCAAGTTCAAGATTATATTTAGCATTGTAGCTTGCAGGATTAATTCTTAAAGCTTCTTTAAATGCCATTTCAGCTTTTCGATAAAGTCCTTGATTGTAGTATATTATCCCCTCATTATAATTTACACTAAAATTTAGAAAAACATCCTTACCTCTTTTTGCATATGAAAACATCCTCAGAGAACTTTCATACTCCCCCAAGGAATAATATACAACTCCAAGATTATAATAACCCCATGCAGAAGCATTATTATCATCTACAAGATTGTAATAAATAGATATGGCGCTCTGATAGTTTCCTCTAATATACTCATAATTTCCAATGGCCATAAGAGTCATATATTTAGCATCAGAACATGAAATAAAAGAAAAAATAAAACTTATTAACAAACAAACTAAAAAGTTTCGTCCCATTTAGCGACCTTAACAAACACATACAGTACTACAAATAACAAAGAGATAACTAAAAAAATCTTATACCTCAGAATACCAACAAGCATGATATCATTTGAACTCATTTTCATTATATCATTTCTTATCTCATTGAGAAGATAATTTGCACCCTTTGAATATAAATTATAATAAGAACCCCCAAGTGAGGTTGAAAGAAGATGCAAATTATCCTCATTAAGCACAGACTTCACTACATTACCATCTTTATCTTTAACACTTAAATTATTATCAATCAAAGGAGATGGATTATTACCTCCAATTCCAACTACAAAGCTCTTAATATTTAAAGCATCCACCAACTTAAGAAACCTATAATAATTATTTTCGCCCCATTCATCTCCATCTGTTAAAATTATTAAAAAATTATAATAAGAATCATCTTTTATTCCCTCTATGGCATTAAATACCCCTTCACCTAAGAAACTGCCGGGAAAACTTATTAAACTAGGTTCAATATAATTTAACACTTTATGCAAACTAGCTTTGTCCTTAGAAAATGGCAATACTAGTACTGCCTTGCCTTTAAAAATAGTAAGCGAATGCTCCGCACTTTCAAAACTATTCAAAATCAAGCTAATAACATTCTTAGCACTCTCAAGTCTGTTAATCGATTTTCCGTCATCAAAGCTTAACATGCTACGAGAAATATCAAGAACAAAAGATATCCTTAAATTTGACCTCTCGTCCTCAGTAGCTTTTTGTCCCCAAGAAATATTTAAAATAGCAACAATCAAAAAACCTAAACTTAAGACAAAAAAGAATATCATAAGAATTTTTTTTATATAATAATTCTTAATATAAGCATTATTAGTATACATAAAACTTAAGGTCTTGAAAAATGGAAGAATTTTTTTAAAGTTATAAATATACACAACAAGAACTAAAAATAAAACTATAAATAAATAAAAAGCATAATAATTTCCGATATTCATAATACCTCTTTTAGAAAGATCTTAGAGAACATAAAATAAAGTACCAACAAACAAAATATCACAAATAGAAATTCATTATAAATATCATTATTATCAACAGAGATTTTAATTTTTCTCTCCACATTTTCTTTTTTTGAAAAATCCTGAATTGCAAACTTAAATGAAAAATCATCTCCTACAGAATAAAAAAGCCCTCCTGTCTTATTTGAAATCTCAAAAAGCATACGGGAATCATAGACCTCTCTTAAAACACCCTGATAAAATTCGCCAGATCTCAATTTAAATCCAACATTAAGCTCTTCACTACTACCAATCCCAATAGAGTAGATTTTAACATTTAACCCTTGAGCAAGATTTATTACCTGATCCTTATAAACTTCATCCGAATTCACTACTCCATCTGTTAAGACAATCACTGATTTTTTAGAAGCTTCAGAATATCTTAAATGAGAAAGGGCAACAGAAATTCCAAGTCCTAAAGCAGATCCATTTCCAAGATCCATAATGTAAATATCATCTAATTTTTTAGAAAAAAAATCTCTATCAACTGTAAGCGGTACTATTAACGAAGCTTCTTTTGCAAAGACTACTAAGCCAATATTATCATTTTCTCTCTGATAAGCGAAATATTTAATCAATTCTTTTGCAAATTCGAGTCTATTCTTTGAGGAAAACTCAATAGCACCCATACTAGGCGATATATCTAGCGCAATGACAATATCAGCACCAGCACTAAGATAAGTCATTTTCTTTTTCGAAATAGAAGGCCCTGCTAAGGTCAAGATCATACCTATTATTGCTAAATAAAAAAAAGTATAAGTTAAAAAATATAATAAATTCAGACCACAATCTCTTAATTTTAGAGATCCGAAATTTCCATAAAGAGATATTGGAAATTTAACTGTTCCACCTCTACCTTTAAAAAAATGATTAAAGTAAATTATTATTGGGACAATAATAATTAAAATTAAATATAAGGGCTCATTAAATGTTAACATTATTACCTCTATTAAATTCTTCAAAATTAAAAACTGCTCTCTTGAGATCTTCTAAAACAATCGATAAGTCTCCACCCGATAAATTGACTCCACTAAATTTATTAAAATCAGAGAGCCTAAACATATTAACAAAAGTCGAACGAACTTCATAAGGCACATTAAGATTTTGCAAAATTTCAGAAATCTCCGTAGTAGTAATTGCATTAAAATCAAAGCCTGTTTTTTTAGATAAATAAACCCTTAAAGACGAATTTAACATATTATAAAAAACAATCAGTTCTTCATCATTTTTAATATAATTAGATAAAATAAGAAACTGTTTTTGAAAAATTTTATAAGGTTTTCTCAAATTATGTCTCATTATCAAAAATCCTAAGCAATGCTTCAGCATCTTCAGGAATTTAATAAAAAAGTACGGAACTAATACGAGAGCGAAAATAAAAACAATAAGATAAGTGCTTGTCCCTGGAAGAAAAATAACCCCTTCTATATTCTGAAGCTTAAGTGAATCATCTGCTGAAATGAGCTTATTAGTATTTATCTTTATATCATCAAGAATTACTTTAAAAGATTTCCCATTCCTAATAATATCTCCAACATAAATGGATGGAAGAGTATTACTTCCAACATAAAATGAAACAAAATATATGATTACTTCCTGTCGCTCAAAACTATAAACAAGTGAATTCACCTCAACAAATTCAGTCTTAATTTCCTTAAACTCGACAGGAATAAATTTCTCATTCTCACTAAGAATTAACGAAAGTTTAAGCTCAACAGTATCTCCTACGTAATAACGAGTTGGAATAAATATTTCATTCTCTAGCTCATATGAAAATAATCTCAAAGACAAAAAAAATACAAAAAAAATTATTATATTCTTCAAGCTTTGTTCTCCTTTTTTAAAAGACTCTTTAGCTTTCTGAAAACATCATCTTGTGTACTAATCTCTATAAAATTAATACTTCTCTTTACGCACTCTTTTCTCCATTTTATTTTATCTAATGTCCAATAATTTTTATAATTATCCAATATCGTTTTACTAAATCCTGAAGCCAAAAAATTTTCACCTGTTTCAATGTCTTCATAAGTTAAAACCCCATATTGAGGAAGATTTTCATCAAAAAAATCTGTAAGCCTTACTGCAATAATATTATGACGTTTACTGAGAACAGTTAAAGACTTAAAATAATCACTAGCTTTAAAATCTGAAATAATGATAATTAAAGACCTTTTCTTATAATATTCAGCTGTATTTTTAAATATATAAGTTAAATTACTACCCCTCTTAAGCTTTCTATTTATTGTTTCATTTAAAATTAATCCTAAGTGTGCATGCCCTTTTCTAGAAGGAATAAACTTATCCGTTTCTCTTGAAAAAAAAGTGATACCTATCTTGTCATTATTGAAAAATGCCATATGCGCAAAAATAGAAACTAACAAATCCTGAATCTCTTTTTTATTAGTCACACTTCCCAAACTCATCGAAAGTGAATTATCAACGAGAAGATGAAGATTCATCCCCTTATCTTCCTTGAAAACCTTTGAAAATATGCTATCCGTCTTAGAACTAACATTCCAATCAATAAATCTAGCATCATCAGATTCCTCATAGGGTCTAAACTCATGGAATTCAAGCCCAAGACCCTTGAAAATCGAACGATATCCGCCAAAATTAAGCTCTAAGAGCATCTTTCTTGAAAAAAACTTTAAAGCTTTTATTTTAGTCTTAATACTAGTATTTGATTCACGATCATATTGCATATTAAAATTAAACCTCTAAGGAAGCGCCACAGCTGAAAGAAGTATTTTGATAATATCATCAGTATTCATCTCTTCAACTTCTGCCTCATAAGATGGAATAATTCTATGCCTTAGTACATTATAAGCTACAGCCTTAACATCTTCCGGAAGAACAAATAAGCGTCCCTCATAAAGAGCATTAACACGCGCACATTTAAGCAAACTAAGTGATGCCCTAGGCGATGCTCCAAATTCAATATATTTAGTAAATGGATATGTTTTTTTATCATTTTCACGAGAAGCTGCTATTAAAGTAACAATATAAAGCATTATCTTATCATCCACCTTCACCTTACCAACTATCCGCTTAAGATCTGATAAAGAATAAGAATTCATTACCTTTGCAACCTTAATATTCTCAAGACCGCCGTCAACTGAGAATATTTTCAAAAGTTTTATTTCATCTTGAATAGCAGGATAATTTACATTAACCTTCAACAAAAATCTATCAAGTTGAGCTTCTGGCAAATTATAAGTTCCTTCTTGTTCAATTGGATTTTGTGTCGCAAGAACAAAGAATGGCTCGGGGAGTTTATGTGTCTCATCGCCAAGTGTTACTTGGCGCTCACCCATTGCCTCAAGAAGTGCTGATTGAACCTTGGCAGGCGCTCTATTAATCTCGTCTGCTAAAATAATATTTGAAAATACCGGTCCCTTTCTGACCTTAAAAGTACCCGTTGTATTCTTATATACCATATTGCCTGTAAGATCTGAAGGTAAAAGATCTGGAGTAAATTGAACTCTCTTAAACCCAAGATCAAGGACATCTGAGACTGTCTGAATTGTCAATGTTTTAGCAAGCCCTGGAACACCTTCAAGCAAAACATGCCCTTCAGTTAAAATTCCCATTAAAATAGCATCAATCATTTCTCTTTGTCCAAGTATCCTACTTGCAACTTCTCTTCTAAATTTATTGATCAAACTTAATGCATTCTCCACTTCTGAATCTATCTGAAAGCTATTTTTCATATCACTCCTATAACAACTAAAAATTTATCATCAAAAAATAAAACATAAATGATAAAAGTAAAAATAAAATTACTATAATGATAAAAGTAAAAATAAAATTACTATCCGTAAAGAAGAAGAAAATTTCTCTCCTTACCACCACTCACTGCCGATGGTTTTATTTCTATTTTGCTAAACAAGATTTCAGTATGCTTAATTTCAAGCTTAACCTTACTAAGCCTTCCCTTATAGGCCATAATCAAGCCCCCGTTCTTTAAAATCAATCTTAAAATATTTGCATATTCTCTTATATCTCTGAAAGCCCTCATTGTAATGAATTCATACTTATTTTTCTCGTTGTTAACATCGTGCTCTAAAATTTCCACATTGTCTAATCTAAGTTCCAACTTCATCATCCTCAAAAAAGTAGCCTTTTTATTACTACGCTCAAGAAGAAAATATTTTCTAGAACTATCAAAAAGCGCTAAAACAATCCCTGGAAATCCTGCCCCACTGCCAACATCAAGTACCTGATGAGGGTTACTATCCATAATAATAGGAAGCCCAGACACAGAATCGAGCGCATGCAAAAGTATTGCATTAAAATTTTTATCATTATTTGATACTAAATTAAACCTAGTACCAAATAACAAAATTCGCTCTATATAAAACTTTAACTTATCGATGCTTTCTGAAGTAAAAGACATTCCTAAATTCTTTAAAGCAAGTTCAGAATAATTCATCATAAAGCCAAATCAAGTATTACCTTATTTTTAGGACTTGAAAAATATATCAGTAAAACTTGAATATCCGTATTTCTCACACCAGAAATTCTGCTTGCCTGAGCAAGATTCGCCGGCTGGATTTTAACAAACTTTTCCCTAGCCTCTCTTGATAGACCATCAATTTCATAATCAAAATTAAGAGGTAATTTAATAAGTTCAAGATTATTCATTTTCCTAATCAAATCTCTCTGCCTATTAATATATCCCTCATACTTAATATCCAATTCAACTTGCTCAAGAATTACCCTTGAAGCACTAAATTTAGAGTCTATATTAACAAGATCACCCAAATTAATATAGGGATCTTTCAAAATATGATAAAAATCCTTATTAATATGCTTCTTTAACTGTAAGGTGCTAGCTTCATTTTCCTTAAGATGTCTCTGTTTCAAAAGCTCCTTAACCTCTTCTATTTTCTGTTCCTTAAAAATATATTTAGAATATTTCTCCTCACAAACAAGTCCAACTTCATATCCCAATTTAATTAACCTCTTATCGCTAGTATCGTGTCGTAAATTAAGCCTATGTTCAGCTCTTGAAGTAAACATTCGGTAGGGCTCCTTAGTCCCCTTAGTAACAAGATCATCAATGAGTACCCCAATATAAGAACTCGTTCTTGTAAGAATCATTGGATCTTTGTTCTGAATCTTAAGTGCCGCATTAATTCCAGCCATCAACCCTTGAGCAGCAGCTTCCTCATATCCTGAAGAACCATTGGTTTGTCCTGCAATAAAGAGCCCACCAACCCGCTTAGTTTCAAGGCTTGCGTAAAGCTCAATAGGATTAATATAATCATATTCAACGGCATACCCAGGTCT
Organism: Candidatus Borreliella tachyglossi; assembly: GCF_003076595.1. Lineage (NCBI taxonomy): Bacteria > Pseudomonadati > Spirochaetota > Spirochaetia > Spirochaetales > Borreliaceae > Borrelia > Candidatus Borrelia tachyglossi. The sequence goes on from NZ_CP025785.1 coordinate 182,783, forward strand.
TGTAATAATTGCATTCTCAAGCCCATCAATACTATGGATAAGCTGCCTCTGAACATCCTCGGGTAAAGACGAGCTTAACCCATTAAGGTACATTTCCTCAGTACTTAATCCTTCAGGCTCAATAAATATTTGATGCCTATCTTTATCTCTAAACTTAACTATCTTATCCTCAATTGAAGGACAATATCTTGGGCCACTCCCAACAATCTCACCAGAATAAAGAGGCGATAAATGCAGATTATCACTGATAATCTCATGAGTTTTCTTATTAGTATAAGTAACGTAACATGAGAGTTGAGATTTATCTATCCCATTATTTGAAAAAGAGAAAGGTATAATGTCGGAATCTCCGAATTGAACTTCTGTCTTAGAAAAGTTTATACTCTTTTTGTGAATTCTTGCAGGAGTACCTGTCTTAAGCCTACCCATTTCAAATCCAAGTTCAAGCAAAACATTCTCAAGTCCATAAGAAGCCGGCTCAGAAATTCTACCCATACAAGCTCTATACTCCCCAATAAATATTTTGCCTCTAAGGAAAGTCCCAGTTGTCAGAACTACAACACGAGAGGTAAATTTATTACCTCTCTCCGTAATAACTCCTTCAATTTTATTTCTCATAGAATTAAGCAAAAAGTCACTAACAGTATCTTGAAAAAGATCAAGGTTATTTTGTCTCTCCAATGTTTCTTTTGCCTTAAGCTGATATGCCAATTTATCAGCCTGAGCCCTAGGCGCCTGCACCGCAGGCCCTCGGCTCTTATTTAAAATTCTAAATTGGATCATACTAAAATCAATAATGCGCCCCATTTCTCCACCCAAAGCATCAATTTCGCGCACCATATTTCCCTTAGCAAGTCCGCCAATCGCTGGATTACAAGAAAGTTTCCCAATCGTATCTAAATTTTGAGTAATCAAGAGTGTTTTAAAATTTAATCTTGAGAGAGCAAGAGACGCTTCAATACCAGCATGTCCTCCTCCAATCACAATAGCATCGAAATCCATTTCTATTTCCCTAAACAAAAATTCTTAAACATATTATTAAGTACATCCTCGCTAGTAACCTCACCCGTTATTTCACCTAAAAGATTAATAATTTCATAAACATCAAATGCCAACATATCATAGCTTACATCTTGCTCTATTTTATCTAATAACTCAATAACTAAACTATAAGCTTTTTTTAAAAGTTCTGCCTGGCGACCCGATGAGATGATAACGTCATAAGAATTAATATCAATGTAACTAAAGCATGCCAATGACCTCATTTTATCATAAAGAGAATCTATTCCAACTAAATTCTTAGTACTAATCCTTACTAAATTTGATGAATTGATGACACCTGAACTTAAAAATTCCACTGTCTGGATATCTTGTTTTAAATCCACCTTATTTAGAACAAAAAGAACTTTTGCAGCACCAGCATAAGAATTAATAAAGTTTAAATCATCCTTTGTCAATTTTGAACTTAAGTCAATAACGTAAAGAACCAAAGCTGCTTCCTCAATTAAAGAATTACTTCTAACTATGCCCAACTTTTCAACAAAATCACTAGTCTCTCTAAGTCCTGCGGTATCAAACGCATTAAATAACACTCCATCAAACTCAAAGCTTGCTTGAATATAATCTCTCGTAGTACCAGCATAAGATGACACTATTGATCTATCTTCTTTGAGTAGTAAATTAAAAAGAGAAGATTTACCAACATTAACAGAACCGGCTAACACTAATGTAATTCCATGATCCATCTTTTTTGAAGTCTCATAAGAATCAATAAGTCTCTTAAGTTCGTCTTTACTTTTTGCAACAATCCCAAAAGGAACAACAACCTCATATTCATCAGTTTCATAATCAAGATGTACACTAAGTGCTGAGAGAAAATTTAAAATATCTTTTTTTATTAAATCTATTTTAGAAAACAAAGATCCTGAAAGTTTATTAACAGCAAGGGTATGAGCTTTATTCGTTTTAGCAAAAATAAGCTCGTTAATCGCCTCTGCCTTAGTAAGGTCAAGCTTTCCAGCTAGAAAAGAGCGAAGAGTAAATTCACCAGGATCAGCCATTCTAAAACCTACTTTTAAAAATAAATCAATAATTCTCCTAATACCAATAGGAGATCCATGAGCCATAACCTCTATTGAATCTTGACCTGTAAAACTCCTTGGCGCTCTATAAAGACAAACAACAACTTCATCTAATTTCCCACACGCATCTTTATCTACTATGTATCCATAATGGATTGTATTACCCAAAGCCTCAATAAGTCGCTCAGGGTTTGAAAATATCCTAGAAAATTTCTTAATCGAAGAGATACCACTACTACGAATTACACATAAAGCACTACTAAAAAAAGGCGTAGCAAGTGCAACTATGTCATCATCTCTTTGAACAAACTTGCTCATAAACTAAAAGAAATTATACCATAGCATAAATAGCAAAAAAAGTAAAACCTTAAGGATACACTCCTAGACGAATTTGTCATATTGCCTTAAAAGATTATATTTATTCTATCCTTCTGCAGATTTATACTTAAGTATAAATCTGCAATAATATATTTAAAGTTACCTATATCCTTTATCCTTAAATTTGTAAATATTGCAAATTTAACTTATAATTTCTTCTACAGGGATGAAAATCAAACTAGAAACTGAGTTGAAAAATACTCTACAAAAAGAAGTTATTTTAATAGAAGATATATATGATTTGTACTTAAATCTAAAAAAATATCTTGATGAGAAGAACGAAACGATGCTTAAAGCTACAGTCAATAAAACAAACAGTTACCTTTGCAAATTTAAAGATGTAGAGCAAAGAAGGGGTGAGCTTTGGCTAGAATTTATAGGTAATAAGAAATTTGAATCAACTTACATGGCGATAGAACAATTATGTGAAGTTTACAAAAAAGAGATATATAATTATTTTCATCGCTTAAGAATAGGGATGTTAAACATTAAAAGCTTAAATCATTTAATATCAAGCTATGTAGAAACATCACTTGATGTTCTAGATCTAATATTTAAAGATGTTCAGGAAAGTGTAGAAAATGTTACTTATAAAAATCCCTATGGGCCAAAAAACGGAAACTTAAATGAAGCATCCGTTTTAATAAATAAAAAACTTTAACGATTAAGGAGCTTGAAATGGATTCAACATTTTCAGGAATAGAAATTGGAAAGAGAAGTTTATTTGCACACAAAGACGCTATGAACACAACTGGGCATAATTTAACTAACGTGACAAAACCTGGATATTCAAGACAGAGAGTCGTAATGAAAACTGAAATGCCAATTTATGCTCCTCAATCAAATAGAGCAAGCAAGGCCGGCCAACTAGGTCAAGGCATAATGGTACAATCTATTGAACGAATAAGAGATGAACTACTCGATATAAGAATCGCGGAAGAATCGCATCGACTTGGCTATTGGACTTCAAAAGACAAATTTATTTCTATACTTGAGAACATTTATAATGAACCAGAAGAACAGTCCGTCAGAAAAAGGTTAAATGATTTTTGGGAAAGTTGGCAAGATTTATCAAGACAGCCTCAAGGACTGGCTGAAAGAAATATTGTATTGGAGCGTGGTAAATCTTTTGCAGAAGTGGTTAAAAATAGGTTCCATTCTCTTGAAAGAGTATACATAATGGCAAACGATGAGGTAAAAATTACCACTGAGGAACTCAATAACTACCTTAGAAATATTGGGGAACTTAATAAACAAATTGCAAAATCAATTGCCATGAAAGATCAACCAAATGATTTAATGGATGCAAGGGACTTAATAGTTGACAAACTAAGCAATTTGATTAGCATTTCCATAGAAAATAGACAAGATCCTAATGAATTTTTAATTCACGCAGAAGGAAAACACCTTATTCAAGGAAAAATTGCACATGAATTCATATTGGAAGCCACTAATGGACCTACAAGAACTAAATGGAATGTTTTATGGAGCAATGGGGAGCTGGCTAATATTAATACGGGAAAACTAGGTGCTCTTATTAACGCAAGGGACAACGAAATTAAAAACGAAATTAATGAACTGGATAACATAGCAATTAATATCACGGAGCTTATCAATGAAGTTCATGTGTCAGGCCACGGTCTCGATAAAAAAAAAGGAAGGATTTTCTTTGATCAAGAATACAAATTAACCGATGAGCGTGGGCGGTATGATAGTAATGGCGATGGTCAGTTTGATTCTGTTCATATATTTAAAATCAATAGCACAAATGAAGTTTTTCCAGAAGAAAAGCTAGGATTCGCAGGAATCTTAAGATTTGAAGCAATGAATAAAAATGAACTCATAGAAATACCCTATAATGCAACAAATACTGTTCAAGACGTAATAAACACAATAAACAGCTCTAATGCACAAGTCACTGCAAGAATTAACACGGAAGGGAAATTTGAACTTAAGGCAGTAAAAGAACAAGATAAAGAGAGTGCTATATTTAGGATTAAACACATTGAAGATTCTGGGCTATTTTTAACAACTTATACTGGAATTTTAAATACATCAGGTGCTGAAGGTGCTTATAACTATCAAGATATTAATACGACAGACCAACTAACAAATACATCTAGCTATTCAATCGCTCCTCTAAAAAATCCAGCAGCATGGCTTAAAGTAGCTGAGGACATTACGAAAGACCCATCAAAGATTGTAGCAGGACTTAGAAACCCTACAAATGACGCCCCTATTGGTGACAATGAAGCAGCGCTACGCATTGCATCTTTCATAAACTCACCGATTATGATTGGGAAGAACTCGACACTAAACGATTATTTTGCAAACACAGCCTCTAATATTGCAATAAAAGGACAAGTCGCAGAAGTTACAAAAAATAGTCAAACACAAATACTTAAAGGCTTAACTGATTTAAGATTATCAATTTCTGGTGTCAATAAAGATGAAGAGTTGGCAAACATGATAGAATTTCAACAAGCATTTATCGCCGCAAGCAAATTTATCACCGTTTCTGCAGAATTAATAGACACAGTAATCAATAAAATGGGAGTATAACATGATAAACAGAGTAAGTCATTCTTTAACATATGACAATTTAAAAATATCTTCAACAGAGCAGGAAGTAAAAATAACAAAACTCTTGGAAAATCTATATAAAGGTGGAAAAAGAATTTCAAACCTGCGAGATGACCCAACAGGCGTTACTCATGCAATACGACTAGATAGCGATATATTCAAGCTTAACGCCTATATTAAAAACATCGGTAGTGCCAAAGGGAAATTAAGATATACGGAAGGATATTTACAATCTCTTACAAATATTTTAACCCGCGCAAAAGAACTAGCTATCCAAGGCGCAAGCGGTACTTATGGAGCTGATGATAAAAAATTGATAGCAAAAGAAATAAATGCAATACTTGAAGATGTTATTGCAATAGCAAATGTAAGGGGTTCAGATGGATACAGCATATTCGCAGGAACTAAAATTGATGCTGAAGCTTTCAAAGTAACTAGAGAAAACAGAATCAATAGTATGACTCAAGACAGAGAAGAACCTCAAATAATAAGAATAGACTACAATGGAAACCAAGCAGAAAAAGAAACTGAAATATATAATGGAATTTATGTTCCAACTAACTTTCCTGGAAACGAAATATTTTTTTCACAAAACCACTATATAATCTCATCTCAGAATATTAATGGATTCATTGTAAAAGAAAACGCAAAAATTTACATTGATAATATTGAGATATCCTTAGTAGCAGGAGATACAGCTGCTGACATTATCGCTAAGATCAATGAATCATCTGCTCCTGTTGAAGCCAGTATTGATCGTCTTTTAAATTCAATATCTATAAAGACAACCACACCTCATCAAGTATGGATAACAGAAGAAAATTCAACCGTACTACAAGATCTTGGCATTATTACTAAAAATAATGACACCAAAGCCCCTCCTTACAATATCGCAATTAACACTGACGTTAGAAGTCGCTCAATTTTTGATACCTTAATTGAGCTAAGAGATAACCTAGAAGAAAACCGAGAAGAACTTGTTGGAACCAGAAACTTGGCAGAAATTGATGAAAGCCTCAATAAAATCCTTACAGCAGTGGCTGATCTTGGTGCTAAGGAGAATAGACTTGATTTAAGTTATGAAAGAATCAGCAAGGAAGTAATGGACATGAAAGACGATATGGTTAAATATACTGATCTTGATGTCACAAAAGCAATAACAGATCTTAACATGACAAGTCTAGCTTATCAGGTGTCTTTGGGAGTTTCTGCAAGGATAATGCAAACAACTTTATTAGATTTTCTAAAATAAAATGAAAAATGAAATTAGTATAAAATTTACTTTTCCTGAAGGAATACTAGGGTTTGAAGAGATTAAAGAATTTATAATTAAAGACTCTGAACACAGACCTTTTTCTATCATGCAATCAATAAACGAAGAGATAAGCTTTTTAGTAACATCTCCCTTTAACTTTCTAGCAGAATATTTACCCAACATACAAGAAAAAGATTGGTTAGATATTAAAACCGAAAACGAAGATGAAAAGGTTATATTGTGTATAATAAACATGCATGTGCAAAACTATAAAGATATAACAGCAAATTTAAAAGCTCCAATTATATTAAACAAAAAAAAACTAATTGGGAAACAAGCCATATCCACAAATGAAGAACATTATCTTAGATATAGAGTCTTTAAGGAATAAATATGCTAGTGCTATCAAGAAAAGTAAACGAAAGCATAAAAATAGATTCCAATATTGAAATTTCAATATTGGAAATAAAAAAAGACAGTGTTAAAATAGCTATAAAAGCTCCTGAAAACATTAAAATTCTTAGATCTGAGATCTATGACATAATTAGAGAAGAAAACAAAAACTCAATTCTACAAGACAAGAGCAATATAAAAAATAATATACATAAAATTAAAAATTTATTTGATTATTTCATTAAATAGGAATTAATCTCTGCATCACTCATTCTTAAATACAAAGGTCCAGATAAAATACTATCTCCCTGTTTACTTTCTAAATACTTAAGCTTACCAAGCTCTGTTAAAACTTTACCAAAAGAACCTATATCACTGACAATCTCAAACTTATTTTTAAGTTTTTCATAAATAAGTTCAATACCATTTCCAACAATAACCAACTTTGAATCAAGCTTATCCAAATACTCAAATAACTCTGACTCAGAAAAGCAAAAAACACTGCCACATAGTTTAGACTCTCTATAATATCCAAGGAAATATTTACCTGCTGTGAAGCTTAACGTAAGTATATCTGAACTTGCACAAACTAATCTTGCAAAAACATCAAAAGTAGGTATGCTTACAAAAGGAATAGAAAGTCCTAAAGAAAGTCCTTTAATAAAACTTAAACTAATTCTAAGTCCAGTAAAAGATCCAGGCCCAGAAGAATTAATCAGTAAATCAACTTGATTAAGATTAATACCATTCTCTAATACAAAGTCACTAAAGATTTTTGGAATGCTAAGGTTATAATTAATTTTATCTTTGTCTGTAACCAGAGAAAGCGCTTTACCATTAACTTCAAAATAAATCAACAAAGTCTTATATGAGTATTCAACTGCAAAAGTATTCATCGTTAACTTCTAAAATCCTACTAGTATCTTTTATTTTAAATTTTAGAAATACCAATCTATCCTTTGGCAAAACATCCAGAATAATATCTGGCCACTCAATGGCTATTATAGAAGACATATCTAAGAGTAACTCCATTCCACCAATCATTTCAAACTCATCTAAAATATTTAAACGATATAAATCAATATGATAAAATTTAAAATCTACAAACTCATAAACATTAATGATATTATAAGTTGGACTTGTAAAATAAGAAATCCCAAGACTTAAAGCCAAGCCTTTTAAGAAAGTCGTCTTTCCAGATCCCAGCTCACCACAAAGAACAAATATCTTACTAATAGGTAAGGGATTAAAAAAAGATTTAGAAAAATCTATCATTTTATCTTCTGTTTCAAAAGACAGTGTCAAGGAAGCTCACCGTTTATATCAAGCTCAATTATATGTCTCTTTATTGCAACCATTAAACTAAGAACAGGATAATCTAGAGAATCCAAGAAATCAATAGTGATATGTTTCTCATCTAAAGGAGTTACCTCTATTGTAAATTTCAGCCTCTTAATCTCGCTGGAGCCTTTATATTCATAAATAGCATCAGCAAAATATACATTCCTATAAAATATATGACTATCTTGCTTTTTAATATTATTAAGAGCAATAAATTTCATAATAATATTCCTTTAAATAAATCCCAAGAAGCCAACATAGAAATATTTTCATTCAGCGCTATTTTAAAAGATGGGATTTGCATCCTTAACTTTTGATTAGCCTTAAGCAATCATCCGTTAAAAAAATATTTAAATCCCCAAATTTAGTGAGATGTCGCAAAAAATAACTCTAATCTCTATAATTAAACTTCCCAGGAATTTTTTTAATTCTTTAGCTCATAAACAATTTTCTTAAAAGTTTCAATATCTTCAATTGCCAAATTAGATAAAATTTTTCTATTAATCTTAATATTAGCCTTTTTTAAACCCTCAATAAACCTTGAATAATTAATTCCCATACCCGTTAAAGAGGCAGAAATTCTTGTAATCCATAAACCTCTAAAATCTCTCTTTCGAGCCTTTCTATCTCTTGTAGCATACATCATGCCTTTGCGAAGAGTATCTTTAGCCTTCTTATAGTTGCTTTTTTTAGTACCCCAAAACCCTTTAGTTTTCTTTAAAATTCTCTTTCGCCTCGCAACATGAACTGCCCCATTCTTAACTCTAGCCATATAATCTCCTCAGTCAAAAAATCAAATACTTAAGCATAAGGCAATAAGGTTCTAATTCTCTTAACCTCAGAGCTTGAAAGCACACCTGATTTACCCAAGTCTCTTTTTCTCTTCGAAGACTTTTTTGTCAAGATATGTCTTAAATTCTGCTTCTTATACTTGACCTTACCTTTCGAAGTAAAAGAATATCTCTTATTTGCACTTTTGCATGTCTTCATCTTATTTGACATTCACATCTCCTCATCATTCACTTCCTAGACTTAGGTGCAACAACCAAAAACATTGTCTTACCTTCCATCTTAGCTGGAGATTCTAAAGTATAATTAGTATCCCCTACTCTTTCAAGAATACTCTCTAAAATTCCATATCCCAAATGCGTGTGCGCAAGTTCACGCCCCCTAAATCTAATCGTAACTTTCACCTTATTGCCTTCCTGGAGAAATCCTAAAATATTTCTAGACTTAAAATCAAGATCATGCACATCTATTTTTGGCTGCATCCTAACTTCTTTAAGTTTAATTATTTTTTGATTTCTCTTCTGCTCCTTCTGGCGTTTTTCCTGATGAAACTTATATTTCCCATAATCAATTATCTTGCAAACCGGAGGCAACACATTGGGAGAAACCTCAACCAAATCAAGCTCAACATCCCTAGCACGTCTAATAGCATCTTCAATCGGCAAAACAGATTGAGTCCCATCGTCAAAAACAACCCTAACCTCACGAGCCTTAATCCTATGATTAATTTTCAATTCCTTATCACTTGATCTTGATCTATCCCGATCTCTATTGGAATTCCTATTTATCATCTAAAAATATATACTCCTCAAACAATATTGCTTAATAATTAATTTTAATATACCTTTATTAAAAAGTAAATTAAAATACATATCTCTTTAAGTACAGCATCAAAAAGAATATTTCAAAACTTGGCATCAATCAAAACCCAATTGATTAATGCGCAATTAAAAAGTAAAATTTATTTATTATGAGTATATTTTTACTAATAAGTCTACCTTTAGTTTTAAAAATCTACATACTAACAAAACATCCTACGCTGAGAACAATTAACCAAAATTATATCTACTCAACAATAATATTATTTGCTATAACTATTTTTTCCTCACTATATCTAGCAGAAGAATTTATCTTATATAAAATCCTGGAAATAAACTATACAACAAAATTAAGTCTAGCAACTTCGATATTCATCAAAGACCAAGTATATTACTATATTTTTCCATTATTAATCTTTACATTCTTTTTTACATTCAATCCAAATTCAATTCTTAAAAAAAATCCGATATTTTTAATATATTTCGCATTCGGAGTATTATTTGCTAAAAATTTAGAACTAATTATTGCAAATAGCAAAGTCTTTGGTACCTACGAGTATATCAAAATACCACTTTTGCACATAACAGAATTGGTATGTACAGCAATCATATGTGAAAGAGGAATAAGCCTTTCTATAAAACAAAACATAAATGGGTATAAGATCATTTTTATTCCTATTTTGTTCTTAGAAATAATAATTACGCTTTTAAAAGTGCTAATTTTAATCAACATGCAAATCTATGCTGTAATCGTACTAATTATAATTCTGGGAACTATAATTTTAAGCAAGAGAACTATTGGAACTGCCAAATAATGCTCAAGACAAAAAAACCTTTTATTATCTTGAGCACCTTAATTTTATTGTTCAGTTGTCAAGAAAATAAAATTATAAATCAAAATTTTGACTACATAATAATTTTCTCAGATTCAACGGAATATTTTTTCGAAATGAAAGCTACCCCATTTATAGAAGATAAAATACTATTTATCAACGAAAAAGATATTGGAATGATTAAAGATCATCTAAATAATGCAAAAAAGATACTTTTAACATACAAATCAACTAATAAAATATTCAATGAAAAAAAAATAAGAGAAAAACTTTTTAATCTCTCTGACGTAAAATTCTCATTGAAAAAAGCTATTGATTTTATATTAATCGACCCTTCAGTACACTTAACAACCTCACTCATAATGGCAGATAGCTCATTGAATAAAGAAGACTTGGAACATTTGCAAAAACATGCAAATGAGATACATACAAGCATCACCATGATAGATAGTGAAAACATCCAGTACTTAAAAAATTTTATTACACCCAAAATAACAAGAGTCATTCTATTTTCAATGAAAAATAATCATACTTATTTAAAAAGATTCTCAGTCTCACCGTTTTTTAAAAAAATAGACTTCATATTGATTGGAAACATTAGAAAAGATTTAAAAGAAATTAATGCGAAATACGTAATAGGCATTAATGAATTAGACTTAATAGAAATAATAAAAAAAATTAATAAAAATTTTCACTATGAATTCAACATCTATAAAAGATAATACAAATCTGATACTCTAATACTATAAACAAAATTCAGTCTCATATTAAAAGGATTTTATATGATAAAAGGTTTAATAATACTTCTAACGCTTATTAATATTTTCGTATTTGCACAAAATGAAAATGACCAAAAAATTGACAATCAAGAGCAAAAAGAACATATTCTTTCCAACATGGAAGATCCATTTGATTTTCATCTAAGATTTTTTACTGAAAGAATTAATCCTTTATTTGTTAGATTTAACAATAACAACCCTGCAACTCAACACAATAAATTTGTATTAGCACTTAAATATATCACATCTAGAAGTGACAGTGAAATCAATCTAGAACCATCTAATCCTATGGTAATACCAGGCATTATTAAAAATATATCTTTATGGGTAGACGGAAGAGAAACTAATACAGAAATTTGCGCAATACTAAAAGATTCATCAAGAACTTTTCACTCCATTCCCTTTAGAACAGAAGATGGAAGCTCTAAGCTTAATTTTCTTGGATGGAAAAAACTTACAGTAACAATACCAAGAAGTTTTGTACAAAAAACACATAAATTTAAAAAGGAGACTAGAGACTCAGAATTAGTGAAAATAAAAATAATACCCGAGCATAGAATAAATCATGAACCACAATACGTATACTTATCTAAACTTACGGCAATGATTGGTGAACAAGAGGTATCATTCACTTATGATGATAATTGGTAAATTGAGTTTTTAAATAAATCTTTAAAGTTGTGATATAGTGTATCTGAAATACTTTCTGCATCACAACTTTTAATTTTTGCAATCTCAATACATATATACCCTAAAAAAAGAGGCGCATTTATTTTACCCCTTAAAGGAACTGGTGCCAAAAATGGACTGTCTGTCTCAATTAAAATATCCTCAATACTGAGTTTCTTTAAAACTTCTCTTAAAGGTTCTGCATTTTTAAAGGTTAAATTACCAGCAAAAGATACCTTAAATCCATAATCAATAAATTTCTTAGCATATTCATACGTACCAGAATAGCAATGAAGTATTCCTCTGCTCACAAAATTGGAAGATTTAATAATATCGTAAACATCCCCATAGGCCTCTCTTATATGCAAAATAACAGGTTTGTTATATCTGCTAGCCAAATCCAACTGAATATTTAAAGTTTCAATCTGTTCCTTTTTATTGTCTGCCTTAAAATAATCAAGTCCAATCTCACCAACAGCAACAACATCTTCATTTGCCAAGATCGTCTCAAGCAATTCAAAATCATCCTTAAAAGCCTCATTTAAGGGATGAATCCCAGCTGTGAGTGAAATATTAGAATAAGCATCTAAAAGTTGCTTCCTCTCATAAAAATCACTAGGATGCAACCCAACATCAAGAAAATAAGAAAATCCATTTCTCAAACATTCATTAATAACATAATGAACATCCACAGAATTCTTCTTAAGCTCATTAAAATGTACATGAGTATCTATTAACTTTTGTAAAAAAATAGATCTTTCAAAATCAAGCTTCATAAGTCCATTTTCTTTTTAAGTTCATTAATATAGTCAATAACAGTAACATTTTTCATCCCAAGTTGTAAGAATCTTGATAAGATATCCACAGCATCTTCAATTTGCCCCAAAGCCTCGTAACACTCAGCCGCATTTACATATAATATAGAGTTTTTAGGATTTGTTTTTATCAAACTTTTAATAGCCATTATTGCATCTTCATACTGTCCCTGTTCTTTTTGAAGTAACGCAAGCCCAAGTATAGCGAACATATCAAAATCAACATCAAGAGCTTTTTTATAATAAATTTGTGAATTCTCATAATCTTTCAAGTATCGATATGCATCACCTACTCTTGTTAGAACCAAGTTATTCGTTGGATCCGTTTCAATTATTGCAAGCCAATATCTCAAGGCTTCATGATAATCTTTATTGCCTCTATAACAATCAGCAAGCCCAAAAATAGCATAAAAATTATTTGGTGAGATCTCTAAGGCTTTCCTAAAAAAATAAATGCCCTTACTAAATTCCTTTAATTTCCTATAACAATTCCCAATGGAAGTTAAAACACGAACATCAATCTTAGCCTGATTTATTTCATACATTTTAAGCCAATACTTCAAAGCTTCTTTATACTCTTTAAAATCATAATATAAATGCCCAATACCAACAAGTGCATAATCATTCTCCGGCGCAAGTTCTATTACTCTTAAATATGCTTGCCTTGATTTTTGAAAATTCCTTAACTTCCTATAAGAAGCAGCAACCCTTGTCAAAACCGTAATATTTCCAGGATCATACTTTAAATACTCTTCCCATATATCCGTAGCCTTTTTATAATCATCTAAACTACGATAACAATCTCCTAACCCAAAGAGCGCATAATTATTAGTTGAATGCCTAGAAAGGCATCTTTGATAATAAACTATAGCTTTATCAAAATTTCGTCTTTTCCTTTCAATGTCACCAAGTCCAACAAGAGCATAATTATTATCATTATCCTTTTCTAAAATATCATTAAATAATGATTCAGCTTCAGAGAGTCTTTCCTCCTTTATTAACTGATATCCCCTTTTGGATTTCTCAGTAACATCAAGAAGTTCATTGTCAGAAATTTGTGAGATATCCCCAAAATCACTTAAAAATTTCTTCTCTAACATAAATACCCCTTTTTAAACTGGTTTATTAAAGACGTAATTTATTTACTTCATATACGCTATTTAAAAAGCATATAAACCACATTCAGACTTAATAATAACAAGATATTAATAAATCTTTAATATCCAATCTTAATAATACATATTATATAAAAAACTAAAAAAAATATACTTAATTTCGCACTCTCAAGCTTATTTATTTAAATTACATATAAAGCTTATCTATATAAAATTTATGGCCAATGATAACAAAAAATTTAAAATTAGGATAAAATATTATTACCTTACTAGGAGAAAAATCAGAATGTTTTTAAACAAACTAAGTCCAATTGAAAACAAAATTAAAATACTCGAAGAGAAACTGCAGGACACAAATTTAATTAAAAATCAAAAAGAATATTCAAAAGTAGTAAAAGAATATAATTATTTAGAAAAAATTAAAGAAAAAAAAGACGAATATGAAAACATACTAAATCAAATCGATGAGAATAAAAAAATCTTTTCTGAGGAAGAAAACTTAGAAATGAAAGAACTAATAAAACAAGAATTAACTAATTTAAATTCTAAAAAAGATGAGATTGAACATAAAATTAAGGTATCGCTTTTACCCCAAGATGAGAATGATAGCAAAAATATTATTATTGAAATTAGAGCCGGAACCGGAGGCGAAGAGGCTGCACTTTTTGCCAATAATCTTTATGAAATGTACACAAAGTATGCTGAGAAGAAAAAATGGAAAACAGAGCTTATCAACTTTAATGAAACGGAACTTGGAGGGTTTAAAGAAGTTAGCCTTGAGGTAAGAGGAAAAGATGTATTTAAAAAACTAAAATATGAAAGTGGAGTCCATAGAGTTCAAAGAGTTCCAATAACAGAATCTAATGGAAGGCTCCAAACCTCAGCCGCAACCGTTGCTGTACTTCCCGAAGTTGAAGATACTGATATTGCAATCAATGAAAAAGACTTAAGAATAGATGTTTACAGATCCTCTGGTGCGGGAGGACAGCATGTTAATACAACAGATTCTGCTGTTAGAATTACGCATTTGCCTACAGGAATTGTGGTACAATGCCAAAATGAAAGAAGTCAGCACAAAAATAAAGATCAAGCAATGAAAATCTTAAGAGCTAGGCTTTACGAATTTGAAGACATTAAAAAACAAGAACAACGCTCAAGTGACAGAAAGCAACAAGTAGGTTCAGGTGATAGATCTGAAAGAATTAGAACATATAATTTTCCACAAAATAGAGTAACTGACCATAGGGCAAATATTAGTCTTTACAAACTAGAAGAAATTATGCAGGGTGATCTTGATCCTCTACTTGACACACTAGCCTTAGAATTTCAAGAGAGAGCATTAAAAAATAATCCAATATAATCGCCTCCAATGACAATAGCCGAAACAATAAGGGACTCAAAGCAATACAACTTAAGCACTCTTGAGATCTTATTACTTCTTGAAAAAATCTTAAAGACTCGGAAAGAACTAATTCTTGCAAATACAGATAAAAATTTAACAAAAAAAGCAGAATATGAATTCTTGAATCAAATCAATCATATAAAATCAGGCATCCCCTTACATTATATACTTGAATTAAAAGAATTTATGGGGATTAAATTTTACATAAACAAACATGTACTAATTCCTAGAGCAGATACAGAATGTTTAGTAGAAGAAGCTTTAATTCAAATCAAAAAGAATAACTTAAATAAAATACTAGATTTATGCTGCGGAAGCGGCTGTATCGGTTTATCAATTGCACATTACCTACAGAAAAAAGTAATACTATCAGATATCTCTACTAAAGCTTTAAAAGTAGCATTAAAAAACACAAAAAGACTAAAATTAGAAAATTGTATAGAAATACTACATTCAGATCTGTTAAAATATATCAATAAAGAGTTTGATCTAATAATTACCAATCCTCCTTACTTAACTAAAAATGAACTGAAAAAGAAGGAAAAACTAGAAAGAGAACCTAGAATAGCTCTTTTAGGGTTCGGGAAAGATGGGCTTGAAATTCCAAAGAAAATAATAAAACAGGCAAAACACAAGCTCACCCAGAATGGACTCTTAATAATAGAATTAGCCCCTTGGCAAACAAAACTTCTAAAAAAGTTCGCAATCCAGGAAGGTTTTTCATATTTGAGAACTCTATATGATATTGAAAAAAGAGAGAGAGCATTAATGCTGAGGACAAATAATGATACAAGCCTATGAGATTGCATACCTAATCAAAATAAATGATCTTGAGAAGGTAAAAGCCATTTTCAGCAACATCATCAACAATACTTATAAAGATGAAATTCAAAAAAAATTAATATTTAAAGCTCTGGAAATCTCAGAACAACTACATTACGGTCAATATAGAGAAAGTGGCGAACCATATGTAATCCATCCAATATTGGTTGCATTACTCTTAGCAAAATTCCAACTAGATTTTAAGACAACAATAGCTGGCTTACTGCACGATGTACTTGAGGACACAAGCGTTGAAAAGACAGAAATAATTAAAGAATTTGATGAGGAGGTTTTAAGCCTAATTGATGGTGTAACAAAAATTCATGATCTACATAATAAAACAAGAACAATCAAAGAAGCAAATACTATTTCAAAAATGTTTTTTGCAATGACTCACGATATTAGAATAATACTCATCAAGCTTACTGACAAATTACACAACATGTCAACCCTTACCCACTTGCCTAAAAACAGGAGAGAGAGAATCGCAAAAGATTGTCTTGCCACTTATGTCCCAATTGCGGAGCGACTTGGTATTTCGTCCCTTAAAACATACCTTGAAGACTTATCATTTAAATATCTTTATCCAAAAGAATATAAAGAAATAAAAATTTTTCTAGCTGAGACAAAAATAGAAAGAGAAAAAAAATTATATAAGGGAAAATTGATAATAGAGAAGGAGCTTAAACAAATTGGGATTGACGCTAAGATCAGCGTAAGATCAAAACATTTCTACTCAATCTTTAGAAAAATGAAAACAAGAACTAATAAGCTCTCACAAATCTTTGATACCTTGGGGATAAGAATAATTTGCAAACAACAAAAAGAATGCTATGAAATACTAGAAATTGTACACAAGGTTTGGAAGCCAATACCTGGAAGACTAAAAGACTACATAGCAATCCCTAAAGAAAACAAATATCAATCTATACATACTACTGTAAGAATACCTGAAGATAACCAATTAATCGAGATACAAATTAGAACAGAAGAAATGGACAAAATTGCCAGATATGGTGTTGCTGCTCACTGGATCTATAAAGAACAAGTTGAATTAAGAGCTGATGATCTCTCATTTATTAATCGAATAAAAAAATGGCAACAAGAATCATTCAATAAAAATCAATATTCAATGAATGACATACACAAAGAACTCTTGAATACATTCATATATGTCTATACCCCAGAGGGTGAAATAATAGAGCTCCCATTTGGCTCAAATGCAATTGACTTCGCATATACAATACATACAGATATTGGCGATCAAGCACTTTATGCACAAATTAATGGAAAGATTAGTGCACTCACAAAACCTTTAAAAAACGAACAAATTGTTGAAATATTTACCTCAACAGAGGCAAAACCTGATGTAATTTGGCTACACAGCGTTAGGACAAAAAAAGCACGCTCAAGAATTCGATCTTGGCTTAATAAAAACGACGATACCATATTTGTAGATAATAATATAATTGCATATCTTATTGGAGAGCATAAAGAGCAAAAAAGAATCTTCCGCCTTTTTAAATCTTTAACAAAATCTCAAATAAAAAGAATCACAATAGCCTCTGACTGCAATCCATCAACAGGGGAAGCCATTGTTGGCATAATACAAAAAGATGAAATAGTAGTTCATAAAGATAATTGCCAAGATACACTTTACTACAGGAAAAGCCATTTTATTGAGGTAGAATGGGAAGCAACACCAACAAGGAAAATATATCATATTGTAATATTCTTAAAAAATCTAAAAAGTCTTTTTTATTACCTAGACAATCTTTTTACATACTTTGATGCAAGACTTATTAGTGAGAAAATAGAAGACTGCGGAAATGGACATGGAATAATCAATATAATTATCTCATCGAATGCAAAAAATGTATCAATGATACTCTCAGCCCTTAAAGAAAACCCTAACATACTCCAGATAATGCAAATAGAAGAAGACATTAAAAATTATGATCTTTAAGATATTGTTCCTAATCTTAGCCCATTCACTAATTGCACAACAAATAAGTAAAGAAAATGAGATAGAGCCATGTAATGAAGAAATAAGAGAACATATTGCAATAATTAACGAACTTACAAACGTTGCAGAAAAAACAACAAGAATAGGAACTATTTATGATTACATAAAAAAATATTTCCTAAAAAACAAGATACAATATATAGAACATTCACTCCAAGAAATTGGATTTATTGGATATTCACAAAAAACAATCTACTCAAGGGTAAAAGGCATGGGCAAAACTAGTTACAACATTATTGTCCCAATAGAGATACAATATGATTTAAAAAATAACCTTGCAATTGCAATTGTAATCACACTCCTCAATAACTTAAAAACACAAAAAATTGAAAATAGCTTAAACATTTATTTTATTGAGGATGATTCACACAAACAAATATCAACAATAAGCAGTAGACTACTTCTCAATAACAATGTTCTTGAAAAAAATACAAGCACAATTTATTTAATGTTGAATGCAGATAAAGAAAATAATCCAATAGAGTTCAAAAATCAATCAAACATAATAAACTCAAAAACAAACCTAAGCTTTTTAGAAATGCTCGTCAAAACATTCGAAAGTAATAAAGTAAATTTTAATGTTTCAAAAATAAACGACAAGAATATAAATGAAATATACAATCTGTATTTAGAAGAAGAAATTCCTATCCTAATCATGAACAACAACAAAGAGATTTCACTGCTTAAATATTTTAAGCATAATAATCTTTGCGACATTTACAAATCAATTGAAAACATAATAAAAACTGAAAGAAATCTCCAAAACGAAAATGACCTACACTATGTCATCATAAATACTCCATTTAAAAAGTGGATCATAAATGAAAGTACACTTCTCATACTAATATACGCTGTTTATAATTTAATTATACTAATGTTCATTAGAAGATTTACAAAAGCTAGTATAATAATTAGAAAAGTTCAAGATAATTACTATAAAATAATAAGATTATTTTTCATATTATTCTTAAGCACATACATTTCAGTTCTCGTTACAAATAAAATATTCACAGAATATGAAAACTTCATAGACTATAGCATCATAAATCCGATATATCTAGTAAATTTTTTTCTAATATTATTCAACTTTAATCTTCTATCTTATTTCACATATAACTTTAAAATGTATCTCAACTTTAGAGAGCTTAAATACTTGGCAATAGCAATTTCCGGTATTGAGCTTATTATGCTACTGTACATTAAAATAGAATTTATTTTAATGATAATATTAAAAACGATATTAATATTATTTATTCCTAATAAAAAAAGATTTATAAAAAAAATTATAATAATTCTTATTTGGACAATAAATTTCATACTAATAACATCAATACAAACAACCTCACTTATTTCAAAACCAATTGCATTAAGTTATTTTATATCAATCTCACTCTTCTCACCTATACTTGTTAATATGATAGAGCATTTAAAAAATAAAACTACAATAATGAAGCAAGAATTTAAAAAATCTGAAAAGATTGAATCTATAATTTTTTTCTTAATAATCGCTATTCTGATAATATCAAACAATATGAGCTCAATTTCAACAATGAAAATAACTCAAATCATAAGCTTTCCAGAAAAAACTAATAAAATTAGCATAGAATACCTAAAAGAAAACAGAAACGCAATTCAAATAGCAACAAAAGACTTCAATTTAAACTTAGACAAAAACGAAAAACAAATATCTAGAGAAATTAAAATACAGAAAGACTTAATAAACATATCTTTTCAAAAAATAAATGTGGCTGAGAGAACTATCTATGGGATCAAGATTTCCACTAAAAATACTGCAAAACAAATTAATTTATTCCTAAAAAACGCATCTGAATTTATAATATATCAAAGCAATGTACCCTATAAAATCGCATCTAATAACGCAATATTCACAGTAAATAACATTAAATCAAATACAATAAACATCGCTTTTACAGTTAAGTCTCAAGAGGACATTAGGTATGATGCATTTGTTTATTTTGATACTAATAAAAATTATGTGAAGATATATGACAAGGGAACCAAAAAAGAAGATAAAAATATAAAAATAGATTATTCATACTCAATAAAGTACTCAGGAACACTCCCAAAAGCTGAAAAATATGATCGAAATGAGTTCTTCAAACTTCAAGATGATAGAGAAATTGAAAATTTAAAAAATTTAGATTTAGTCTAGCCTCCCAACTGTTCAAAATCAATTCTTTTTTTTCTTTTTTCATAGCTTTGGAAAGCTAAAATTATTAACTTATCAACTAAAAATTCATAGTCAAGACCATCATGTTCGCACATCTTAGAAAACATAGAAATATCTGTAAATCCTGGAATCGTATTTATCTCATTGATATAAATTAAATCAGTATCTTTTTCAACAAAAAAATCAATTCTTGCCATTCCCCTAAGTTCTAAATACTTATAAGTCAAGAATGCATATTCTTTAATGTCTAGCAAATACTTTGTATCAAGTTGAGCAGGAATATTAAAAATAATAGAATTTCCAGGAATAGTAGAATACTTAGCATCATAATCATAAAATATAAAATCCTGTATAACAATCTCACCTGGCGTAAATATTTTAATCTGATCATTTCCAACAACAGAACATTCAATTTCTCTTACTTTAATGAACTTTTCTACAATAACCGTTAAATCATATTTAAAGGCTTCTTCAATACTCCTTTCAATCTGACTTTCGTTATGTACAATACTTATTCCAATTGAAGATCCCAATATAGCCGGCTTAACAATTAAAGGATACCCTAGGCTATCCTTTAATTGCCTTTTAACTCCATCTTTATCTAAAAGATACTCATATTTTCTAAATCCAATAAAGGGAACTACAGGCATATTGAAACTTTTAAGCAAAAGCTTGCAAAAATACTTATTACTAGAAATAGCGCTCCCTAAAATACCAGACCCAACACAAGGAATATCCATTATTTTTAAAAGACCTTGAATAGAACCATCTTCACCTGTTCTCCCATGAACAATTGGAAATACAACATCAATTTTAAGATCTCTATCATTTACAAATATTCCACCACCAGGAATTAAACTAATAATAGAAGAACTATCTCTCTTAATTAATTTAGGATCATCAGGAACAAAGTCTAGTAAATACCAAATTCCAGTATTCTTATCGATAAAACATGAAAACACTTTATATTTATCTAGCTTCATAAGAGCTAAATAAACCCCATAAGCAGATTTGCAAGAAATTTCATGTTCAAAGGAAACCCCACCAAATACTAACATAAGATTTTTCTTCATGAAATTAACTCCTATTTTTTAAGCTTAAAATAATATCTTCAAGGACAGCTTTTTCATCCCAAAAAATACTTCTATCTTTATATATTATTGAACTTTCATGCCCCTTTCCAAGAGTAACCACCAAATCATCAGAGTGTGCAATATTTATTGCTTTTTCAATCGCACTCTTCCTATCAGGAATGAAAAATAGATCTTCATTTAATGTTTTTCCTGAAATTCCTTCTGCAATGTCTTTAATTATTTGCATGCTATCCTCACCTCTTGGATCCTCATCACAAAGTATTATTATATCTGAATACCTATTCGCAATCTCTCCTTGCCATCTTCTCTTAGAAACATCTCTTTCTCCAGCAGACCCAAAAACAGCAATTAACCTATTCCTTGAAAGTCGCCTAAACATAGGAAAAAGCTTACGAAAAGACCCAGGTGTGTGAGCATAATCAATTATGATCGAAAAATTCTGACCAAAATTAATATCTTGCATTCGCCCGTAAAGACTTTCAATATCCACAAACTTATCAATAAGTTCTCTAATACCAATGCTCGTCATTTGACTAACAACAATTAAAGCCGCCATAACATTTTCAACATTAAAACTACCAGTCAAATTAACTTTAGCATAATATTTAATACCCCTATAATAAAATTCAAACTCAGTATGAGCCGTTTGTTCATTAATCTTACTTACAAAAAAATCGGCACTTTTATCCTTTAAACTATATGTATAAGCTCTATCAATAGCATGTAAAAAGACAGAAGAATTCTTGTCATCAATATTAATAACACCAAAACCATTATTAGCATCAGTTGAATAGAAGAGGTTAAGTTTAGCATCCAAGTAATTTTGAACCGTACCATGAAATTCAAGATGCTCATGACTAATATTAGTTAAAACAGCAACATAGTATCTAAGATCAATGAGTCTTGCTGTTCTAGCATCAAGACCATGAGATGTTGATTCAACAATAGCATACTGAACATTATTATCTACCATTTTACTAAGCAATAAGTGAATTTCTGTTGATTCTGGAGTTGACTGCCTGTACGGATTTTTAATTAGATTCCCGCTACCATCGTCAAAGAACACAGTAGAAATAAAGCCAACCTTAACACCACCCACAGATTTTAAAAGGGTATAGATATAGAAACAAACAGAACTCTTACCGTCAGTTCCTGTAACTCCAATAATCTTAATCTTTTCTGAAGGCTTATTATAAAAAATATTAGAAAAATTTGACATGAATCTTCTTATGTTACAAGCATCAACTTTAATATATGTCACATTAGGATCATAAAAATCAAGATTATCAGTATGAATAATCACATTGCTACCCTTCTGAATTGCTGACTTAATAAATCTTTGACCCTCAAAATGGAGTCCCGGAAGAGCAAAAAATACAAAACTAGATAAAATACATCGTGAATCATATGCAAGTCCCAATATTTCTACATCACAAGATCCTCTAATTTCCTTTACTATACTCTTATCTAACTTAAACAAAATATTACTAAGTTTTTTCCTATTCATATCTCTAAATTGTACAAAACTAACTTTTATTTTTGTAGAAATTATTATTTAATATTTATTTACTCTCTTTTTTAATTTAAAATCTAGTTTCTTAGAAATTATTATTAAATATTCTTTTCAGGCCGCAACTCTTGCTAAAAATGCTATATATAAGACTTACAAATATTGTTTACAATTCAATCATTTTTTAATAAACTAACTAATGTTTAGTTAATGTGGCGCTGTACCCAAGTGGCTAAGGGAGAAGTCTGCAAAACTTTGATTCGCCGGTTCGATTCCGGTCAGCGCCTTAACATTAAGTAAAGCTAATGCTATTTCTTTTAACAAAAGGGCATATGTTTTACAGATAAACTAAAAAATAACTATGTTAGAGTTAATAATAATAGCAATATTTATAATACTCTCAGCAATTTTTTCCGCATCAGAGACAGCTTATACTTCATTAAGCTTAATTCAACTTCAAGATATAAAGAAAAAAGGAAAACTTGGAGTAGTTGTATACCACTTATCCCAAAATCCATCAAAACTTGTCACAACCATTCTTATTGGAAACAATATCGCTAATATAGCAGCCAGTGCCCTTACAACAAAATTTGTTCTTGATAAATACGGAAACAATGCACTTGCTTTATCAACGGGAATCGTAACAATAGTAGTACTTATATTTGCTGAGATATTTCCTAAGCAAATAGCAATTCTAAATAATGAAAGCATAGCTTTATCAACTTCAATATTACTAAAGACATTGACAATCATATTTACACCCGTAATATATGTTATTAATGGAATAGTTAGAATTCTACTAAGTTTATCTAAAATAAAAACAAGTCAAAAAATGACCAAAGACAGCATAAGAAATATGTTATCTTTGGCTGAAAATTTAGGAATCTTAGAAAACGATGACAGAATATTCATGCAAAAAATGTTAAATATAGGCGAGGTTAGAGCATCTGAAGTTATGACTCACCGGACAGAAGTATTCTCACTCTCAAGCACATCAAAGCTAAAAGATAAAATTAAATTAATTAAAAAAGAAGGATACTCCAGAATTCCTGTATACAAGGGTCAAAACCGAGAACAAATAATAGGAATTTTAATAGCTAAAGACCTAATTGAAATAAACAGAAAAGAACTTGATAAAAGCATTATTAAATTTGTAAAACCCGCTGTTTTTGTACAGCAAAACAAAAGGATAAAAGATATACTAGACATTATGAGACAAAGGCAAAAAATAATGGCTATTGTTATTGACGAGTACGGAGGATTTTCAGGCATACTTACAATAGAAGATATAATAGAGAAAATCTTTGGCGCAATATTTGATGAATATGACTTAGAAGAAGAAAAGCAATTTATTATTAAAAAAGATGAAAATACGTATCTAATACTCGGAGAAACCACATTTGATGAGATTGAAGAAACAGTTGGAATAAAAATTCAACACGAAGATTACATAAATACAATTGGAGGATACATAATGGATTTACTTGATAAAATACCCAAAGGTGGTGAACAAGTTAACACAGAACATGGCGAATATTTAATAGAGGAAGTTCAGAATCACAAAATAAGAAAAATAACCTTTAAAAAGCTTGAAAAGGAGTAAAAATGAATAAACATATTCAGACTATGATTCTTTGCTTTTCAAAACCCAAGCTAAATACAAAGTGTCTTTTCAGAAAAATAACAATATTCGCCTCAATTAAACAAAAATTTAACAAGACTAATTCTTACTTTAATATTAAAAACCTCACTCTTGATTTTATACTAAAACCCAAGGAAGATAAATCTAGAATTCTTTTAGGCATAATAAAATGATAAAAAGGAAGGAAAAATGGTTAACATTTTAAAATTTTTCAATAAAACATATGAATATGCAATAATCCTAATTGTACTAGTAATAGTAACAATAATAATCATTTCAAATGTTTTTATAGTTGGTCCATCTGACGAGGCACTTGTTCTTCGTCTCGGCAAACTCAATAGAACACTTGAATCGGGAATACATATAAAAATTCCATTAATTGAAGAAAAATTCATTGTACCAGTGAAGATAGTACAAGAAGTTAAATTTGGGTTTAATACAAACAACGGCGGAAGAATTAATTCAGGTGAAGATGAGGGGACAATTATTACTGGAGATTTAAACGTAATTAATGTTGAGTGGCTAGTACAATACAAAATAAGTGACCCCTATTCTTTCATGTTCAAAGTACAAGATCCAGAAGAAACTATAAAGGATATTGCAAAATCATCAATGAACAGGTTAATTGGTGATAATACTATCTTTGAGATAATTAATGATAATAGAGTTGGTGTTACAGAAGGTGTCAAAACCTCTATGAATGAAATTATTCAAACATATAACTTAGGAATCGATATCGTGCAAGTACAGATCAGAAATGCCATGCCACCTAAGGGGAAAGTTTATGAGGCATTTGAAGATGTTAACATTGCAATCCAAGATAAAAATAAGTTTATCAATGAAGGAAAGAAAGAATTCAATCAGATAGTCCCAAAAATTAGGGGAGAAGCACTTAAAGTGATAGAAGAAGCTAAGGGATATAAAGAAAGCAGAATCAATAGTGCATTAGCTGAGACTGAAATTTTTAACGCAATTTTAAACGCATACATTAAAAACCCAGAAATTACAAGAGAAAGAATCTACAACGAGGCAATGAAGGAAATCCTTGAGAGTAAAGATAATATTGAAATAATTGATAAGAACTTAAAAAACTTCTTACCATTTAAGGAGGTAAAATAAATGAATCATATAATCAAATTTTTCTTATCTATTGCTAAGATCTTAGCCTTCACATTAATATTTGGATTAATATCAATATCTATAATGGAACCAATCTATATCCTAAAAGAAAATGAAATTTCAATCACCACAAGACTTGGAAAAATCGAAAGGACTGAAAACACAGCGGGTCTTAAATACAAAATTCCATTTATTGAACAAGCACAAATATTTCCCAAAATCATAATTAGATGGGATGGCGTACCTCAAAGAATTCCAACAGGCGGAGAAGAGAAGCAATTAATCTGGATAGACACTACTGCTAGATGGAAAATTGCAGACATCAATAAATTCTATACAGCAATCAAAACAATGGACAGAGCTTACATAAGAATTGATGCAGCTATTGAACCCGCTGTTAGAGGTGTCATTGCTAAGTACCCTTTGCTTGAAATGGTTAGAAGCTCAAATGACCCAATTCAACGTCTATCTGGCGGGATCTTGACACCACAAGAAGCTAAAAATAACACAACCTATCAGATTACAAAAGGTCGAAAAATCATTGAAACCGAAATAATTGAAGTTGCAAATAAAAACACAAAAGATATTGGAATTGAAATTGTCGATGTTCTTATTAGAAAAATTAGTTATGACCCAAGTTTAATTGATTCCGTACACAATAGAATGATTTCAGAAAGACAACAAATTGCAGAAGAACAAAGAAGTATAGGTATTGCTGAGAAAACAGAAATTCTTGGTAGCATTGAAAAAGAAAAGTTAAAGCTATTAAGTGAGGCAAAAGCTGACGCGGCTAAGATTAAAGCTGAAGGCGATAGTGAAGCCGCAAAAATTTATTCAAATGCTTATGGAAAGAATGTTGAATTTTACAGATTCTGGCAAGCACTAGAGAGTTACAAGACAGCACTTAAAGATAAACGGAAAATATTCTCAACAGATATGGATTTCTTCAGGTACCTTCATAACAGGAAATAAAAACAAAAAATGTAAGGGCACTTACTATAAAAATTAACAAAAACCTATTTAAAAAAATATTAAATACACAAACATTTAAAAAGAAACTCACTAAACAGGAGCAAACATAATGCATGTTTATAAAAATAAACGAATGATTAAATACTTAATGAGCATTTCACTTGCTATTCTAGTAATACTATCGATACTTCTCTTCTTTAATATAACGACAATAAACGCTCCACAAACTCTCAATAGTAGAGTCAAAAAATTATTCCTAACAAGGATAGCACACAAGAAAGGAAAAAGTGCAAATGATTACTCAATAGAAAGCTTTTACTCAATATTTAAAGACACTCAAGGCAATGAGATCGCCAAAGATGATAAGCTCTTTAGTGAAAAAGTTGCAAAAGTTGATGCATTAATTACTTACTATTATAAAGCTGACACTATAAACACTAATATGCACTCAGCCTTTGTAAGCTATGATGTAAAGAGAAATGAAATAAAATTTATCCACTCTGAATAACAATTCTAAAAATAAAATTATTTAAAGTTACTCAATATATACTTCAACACAGCATCATTATAATGATAATCTATTATCTCACAAGCCTTACTCTTAAGCTCATCGATACCATTTTGGGGCGTAACTTTATGAATTTCATTTTCGTTAAAAACAGAAATATCATTATCAGAATCTCCAAAATAAATAATATCTTTGTAAGAGATAGATAAATAATTGGCCAAAAATTTAATGCCATTGATTTTCTCAGCATGAATACTTTGAACTTCAATAACACTTATTTTGTCATCAAATTCTATTCGTGCATACTTAGAAATCTTAAGTTCAGGATAATTTTCCATACTCAAATAAATCTCGTCAATCTCTTCTCGGAAACCAATAATAGTAGCAGATAGCGCACTATATACAGAGATATCATTTAATTTATTTATTTTAATAATATTCGTATAGCATAAAGCTTGCTTCAACGTAATATACCAATGTTCTAAGAAATTATTAACACCATCATAAACAGTAAAAACCTCTCCATCATGTATTACTTTAAAAAATACAGAAAAGTTTCTTTCCTTAAAATAAGAATAAACACTTCCAAGATAATCCCACTCTATATCCTCCACATAAAGAGGCTCTTTCTGATCAATAGCTGCAACATAAGCACCATCATGACTAATTAAAGGAATTTTAAAATCAAATCCTCTTAATGGTGATCTCATAAGATAAAAATCTCTACCTGTTGCAACTGTAAAGTTAAAGTCTTCTCGTTTTAAGAGTTCTTTTAAATTATACTTAGAAAAATCTGACAAAGCTCCTTTTCTATCAAATAATGTACCATCCAAATCCGTAATAAAAATCTTATTCAAATCAATTTCCTCTATAAAACCTATACAAACTTAAGTATACAACTTTAAATACAAAAAATAGTAGCTAATATCTGTAAACATTATCATTGACAAAAAAAACTGTTTATGGAAAAATTATATTGCTACAAAGTAAAATAAGCCGCTGTAGCTCAGTTGGTAGAGCATAGGACTGAAAATCCTTGTGTCAGGAGTTCGATTCTCCTCGGCGGCATTTGATAAATATTTTGTTTATGTAGCGTACCCTAAATTTAAAGAGATTAAGAATGCACTTGAAGTCTCCACTGTTAAGAAGATATATAATTAAATGTTGCTGTAGTTCAGTTGGTAGATTATAGGACTGAAAATCCTTGTGTCAGGAGTTCGATTCTCTTCGGAAAGAATAATTAATATTTTATTTAACTTTAAGAGGGCTCAAAGTGATTCTCAAGGAAATAAAAAAGATAGAAGACTTAACCGAAAGGGATATTATTTTCTCCAATATTGGAAATTTGTCTAAGTTAAGTGTCAAAGTTAATGAAAAGATAATTAAAGCTTTAAATAAAGGAAATGTTTCATATATACCTGTCATAAATAATCATGAAAATATTCCACATGAAGAGCTAATAAATACAATTAATGAAGAACTTCTAAACAATGAAATAAATTCTTTAAAAGAAGATCTAGCAAAAGCCTTAAAAGATATATATCAACCATTTTCAGAAAAAGATAAAATATTTACAGTTACTGGAAGAAAAACATTAATCAATTTAAATACACTAATGGAAGAAGAGCCTGATACCATTTACTTTAAAGAAATAATTGAGGGTAGTTTTAAGATTTTACCCACACATAAAATAATATCTATTCAAAAGCTACTACTAGAAATATATAATTATTTCGATTTCCAAAAAATTAGAAATAAAGAAACTCTTTACGACACTAACACCATCCAAAAACTACATTTGCACTCACTGAGAAGAGATTATGAATTTCTTAGAGGAAAAGTAAAAACAGAAGGCGATTCCATATTGCTACATGCAATTGACACCGCAATCTACTTTTTAATAACGATTGCACATTTAAATAAAGAAAGAGCGACAAAAGATGCTCCTCGCTCAACATCTAAGTTTTTTATTGACAAAGGTCACTACACAGAATTCACAGAATTCTTCTATGATACTGACATTATCCTGCAAGCCGCACTTGGGGTACTACTGCACCCAATCGGGCTCATGCATATTACAATATTACAAGACATAAGAGACAAGATTAGTCTTAAAGGTAAAGATATAGAAGAAAAACATAAGATTAAAATAGAAAAATTAGAGAAAAGTATTAATGTTTCTAAAAATCTATTCAAAATGAGAGAAGATATTTCTGCTATTACCAAAATGATAATAAACGACCAAAAAAACTATCTTAATATAAAAAACCATTCAGATACAAAAGTGAAAAAATTTACTCATGAACTCATTAGAATATTTTGTATAATAGATACTTATGATGAAATGGTCAATCCGATCATAATAAAAGAACCTGTTAATGCCTTAGAGACTATCAAATTTTTAACCAAAAACAGTGGAAAATACTATTGGGATAAAGAAAATCCAAGTGAACACTTAAAAAACAAAAAATTTGATATAGAAATATTAAAACAATTCCTAAAAGTACTTGCACCATTTGACTATGGAGAAATACTAAATGCATACTCAAAAGATAGCAATGAACTGTTATTTAAAGCGGTCGTTTTCGAATACAAAATAGGTATTACTCCTATTTTATCCTTAATAAAAAGCAAAGATAAAACCTATAAGGTTGGAGACATACTAATAAACCTTGAATCCAAAGAAATCACTATCAAAGGATCCAATGGAGAAGTCAAGAGAAACCCATTAAAAAATATTGACAGATTTGAATTAAGGCGTCATATAGAAGAACTTAGAAGTTATGAATTTGAACTTTTTGCCTCTGCTAAAGATTAGTCTCTATTATACACACAGGACTTAACCTTGAAAAAATCCAGTCTTGAACCCCCATATCTTCTAAGATCATATTTAAAGAGTCTTGAAATATTTTCACTCAAATTTTCCTTAAAAGGACAATGAATAATAACTTTTACGCACTTTTTTAAATTTTCATTTTCTGAGACTAATTTAAGCAAATTTTCTTTAAAAGGATAATTAAAAGGTGGATCAAGATAAATAAAGTCATAACAAAGATCACTCTTTTTAAGAAAAAATTCAGCCTTTGTGAAAAAAATTTTATAAGATTCACTCACAAACTCAAAATTCCTAATCAAAGCATTTCTAGAAGCCTTATTGCAATCAACAAGATGCGCAAGATTAGCTCCCCTACTTAGAGCCTCAAGAGACATTATCCCTGTACCTGCGAACACATCAAGAAAACTTGAACCTACAATCTGATCAAAAAGAATAGAAAAAAATGCTTCTCTAACAACAGCCATCACAGGACGTACACTGCCAGTCCTAGTAAAAGCAACCCTTCGTCCCTTATACTTACCTGCACTTATATGCATAAGGCTCAATTTTAAATCATTTTAAAATAATATTAAATATTTAAAACACAAATTTTGATATAATTTTGTTTTAAGAGAGACAAAATATGAAAGGTATTATCTTAGCAGCTGGATATGGAACAAGATTCTTACCCATAACAAAAACCATTCCAAAGGAAATGCTACCAATTCTAAACAGACCATCAATTGATTATATTATTGAAGAATTTATTATCTCTGGAATAAAAGAAATACTAATAATAACCTCAAGAAGAAAGGAAGCTTTGGATAATTATTTTGACAGAGACGTTGAACTAGAGGCCATATTTACAAAAGAATGCCGACAAGATCTGCTAGAAAAAGTTAAGCTTAAAGATATTAATATCAGTTTTATAAGGCAAAATGAAATGCTGGGAACAGGTCATGCCTTACTTCACGCAAAGCCCTGGATAGGCGCTGAGAATACAATAGTTGCATATCCTGATGATTTACATATTGGAGATCCGCCATTAACAGTGCAATTAATAGAACTACATAAAAAAACTGGAAAAAATATATTATCCGTTCTTGAAAATCCTAAGAACATCAACAGATATGGCGTAATAGAACTAGATATAGACAATACTCATGTCAAAGACATTACAGAGAAACCAGAGATTGGAAAAGAACCAAGCAATAAAGCATCTATTGGCAGATTTTTATATACTTATGAATTTTTTAAATACTTAGAAGAGGGATTTAAATTACATAAGCAAGGAGAATACCACCATATTTACGCCTTAAAAAAACTGATGTCTGAACGCAAAGTATTATACAAAACAATAGAAGGCGAAAGACTTGACACAGGTGATATAGAAGGTTACCTAGAAGCAATAATAAAAATTGCAAAAAGAGATGAAAAATTATTACAAATAATCAAAGATTCAATTAGAGGTTAAATGAAAATAGTAACAAAACATCAAGAGTTTTACGATTCTCTGCTCATATTAAAAAGGTATATAAACAAAAATATAGAAGAAAAAATGTTAAGATATAATATCTCATCAAAGCTTTATAAACTAAGTGAAGAAGAAATTAAAACCCTTATAAAAATAAGTAAAGATTATGAGCTCCAAAAAAATCAAATAAAAATAACACTTGAAGAATATTATTATGAAGCAACTCAACACGAAAAAATTAAAAACTGGATACTAGAAATAATTAGAGAAAAAAATTTATTACAAGTAAAAAAAGAGACTAATTTCATTAGTAAAAGACTTGGAATAACATATAAAATAAAATCTACCAACTTTCTAAAATTAATTGATATACAAAACAATCTTAAATACACTAGAGATAAAAAAGAACTATATAAACAGCTAATATTAAATTTTTCTAGCAACTTAAAAATAGAAAATCTAGACCCAACAATAGATATATTATTAGCTGTAAGGAATAGAAATAAGGAAGAAATTAAAAACATACTAAAACATACCCAATCATTTCAAAGACTCTTCAAATCAAGTTTAACAAAAAAAGAAAGTAGAATAATTAAGATTAAAAAATTGCTTATTTTAATATACTGGCCAGTAGGGTGTCTATCTAGATCACTTTTTAATAAAATTCTAACCAAAAATTACAGATACATAATAGATGAAGTCCTCACCTTAAAGTATGATGAGATTCTAAGATACATCTGTACAATAAAAAATTTAAGCCTTAATGAAATTTTTTATAAAGGATCAAATAAAAACATTAATTTTAACTACTTTTTCAACGACTTTACAAAATACACCCCAAAATATTTTCAAAATACCCTAAAGGCTTATCTGTCTTCATTTATGAAAATTGCAACAAAAGAATATCTACAATGGTTTTTTAAAGATAAAGTACCAAATGAATGGGAAAATTTCATCTTTGCAATTGAATACATTGCAAAGCACATGCTACTAAACTTAAATGACAAAATAGAAGATATCATTATCTCAAAATTTAAAGCAGAAGAATTCTTTGCATCTTTTGAAAAAACGAATTTTAACCCATATGAAAGTTCGAACATATTTCAAAACAGATACATAAGAGGGGTATTCCTGCAAAATGTGCTTAATTATATAAAAGACAACACAGAAAAAATAGATACTTATGGATGGATTGCATTTTACATTTATGCAGATGCAGATGCTAAGGCCGAATTCTCAGAAGACATAAAAGAATTTTTTAAGAGCAAAAATTTTGAAATTCAAAACCAAATACTTGTATATTTTCTCTCCTTTTACCCAAAAATCGATAAACGACATTTTGAATTCATATCAGAGGTAATACTTTACCTTGATGAGAGTAAAATTACCATACCTAAAGAAATCATAAAAATGCAAAAAACAAGCTCAAACGACTTAAACTACTGTTGCTCATATATTTTCATTAAGTCATTAATTTTGAGAGCAAGAGTACTTAAAATCCTACACAACAATATCAAACCAGATCTAATGCTAAAACTAGAAGAATTTATAGATGTATCATTACTACCTGCCATATGCTATATTGCTTATTACTCTAATCCAGATAGATTAAAAGAAGATAAAGCAATATCCCCCAAGCAAAAAGAAGACATACTGAAATTCATTACATTTTTAACTAAAGATCAAAATAAATTTATTTCACAAACACTGTGAAATATAGCAATATTTACTCTAAAGTAATAAAATGTTAATAATAAAAGATATGAAAACAAATTTATTACTGTTTAAAAATTTAATAATCTTTACCTTATTTTTAGTTCTATTATTTAATTCAAATTTAATATATTCTCAAAGATTAATAAGAATTGGTCAAGAAGAGATAAAAATCAAAAACTATTCAAAGGCAATAAAAACCCTCAGTGAGGCTATTCAGAAATATCCAAAGGTACAAAACGGATATTACTTTTTAGCAATAGCTTATAGAGAAAATAACCAATTAACAGAATCAGAAGGTGCTCTGCTTGATGGAATTGCAATAGGAGGCGATATTGATTATAAGTTATATTTTGAACTTGGAAATATAATGTTTAAACGAGGTGAGGGGTATTATAATCTAGCAATCAAATATTATTCCAATTCAATTAAAAATATGCCCAATTACGACAAATCACTACTTAACAGAGCAAATTCTTACGTTGAACAGGGTAAAGTGAATTTTAAGGAAAAAGATTACAAGAGTGCTTGGGATTCATATACTATGGCAATCCATGATTATTCACAATTTATTACACTAAGATACGAGACTGATAAAAAAGATGATATTCTATATATGATTGATCTTTTACGAAATAAAAAGGCAGACCTTGAAGAGCTTGACAAAAGTCTTAAGACAAGAAGTAATCACATTCCTATAGAACAGAAAGGCAATGAAAAAACAAAAGATAACAAAGAGAAGAAAGACGATGAGGAGCATAAAGATCATCAAGATGAGAATAAAAACAACGAAGATCAAAAGGATAATAAAGAGCATGAAGATAAAAAAACAATGCTTAAAGAAGGGTTTGAAGATAATTTAAAAACAGATTCTTTAATTGAGCTAGAAAAAATTAATTGGCAAGAGGAGTTGAACATAGATGAATAAAGGAAGAAGCTTATCTATACTATTAATTTTAATATTTATACTTATTTCTTCATTTGTGGGTCTTGGTTACTTCATATATAAAGATCGATTAAACAAAAATAACCAAGAAATAATGTTAAACGAGGTAAAAAACAGTGTTATGGATAGAAACTATAAAAAAGCCTATTCAATAACAAAAATGCTAAAAGAAAATTATCCACAAAACGCAGATATTGCTATGCTTGAGTCTACTTTATCAGAACTTGCCAATAACAGTCCTTTTGAATCAAAAGATTTACAAAGAGACATTGCTAATCAAATATTAGATAAAATAAAAGGAAGAGAAAAATCAATACCTATTAACAATGAAAATTCTGAAATTGCTTTCAATAATAGATACATCAAAAACACTACAACAATAGAAAACTATGCTGATAGACAAAACGATTCTGGTATTGAAGACGCAGACATTCTAGAATTTAAGCAAAGTAAAGTACCTGAGAATCTAGGTTATAACAAAAATAAAATAGACAACAAACAAGAATCAAATTTAAATAACAATGAATCTATTAATAATCAAAAAAATTTATTTAACTTAAGAAAACTAAAAGATAACCTAACCAAAGAACTCAATAGTAGTGGAAACTCCCATGTAGACAATCAAAAAAAAGTGATAATGGAACACAAAAAAAATGAAGATAAACTCACAGAAAAGAATACAAATAATTCTAAGACAAAGGAAATCAAACAAATTGAAAGACCTAAAGAACAACCTACTACTTTAAAACTAAAACCGTCAGTCCAAATCAAACAAACAACTCCCAAAAATATTCCTTCTAAACCACAAGATCAAATCACTGGGAAAATAGAGAGACCTTATAGCTACTCTATAAAGAAAGAACTATATGAAATATTAGATAACATTAATACTGGGAATCCTTCTATTGGAAAAGCAAGACTTAATGAGATGATTAAAAAAGGATTAAGCGATAAATTCAATAAAGTAAATGCTTTGATTGACAGTTTAAAAAATCAAGAAGCCGCCCGACTCTTACTTAAACTAATAAAACAAAATGTTGAGTCTAAACTAGTTAGCATACAAAAAGCTCCTTTAAAAAAGGAGCTTTTTAAGCAAGATCAACCTAAGCAGGAAATCTCTCAGGTAAAAGATCATTCATTAGACAGTAAAATACAAACAAAGGATGTGTCCCAACCCGCTGTAAACCATTTTAGGCAAACTTCAACGGATTTAAAATCCCTTAAAATGCTAGCATTAGCTAATGAGGAAAAACAAGACTTACAAAAGGCTGAAGAAATTTATGAAGAAATTGCAAGCATGACAAAAACTGCAGAAGATTACTACAGAGTTGGAATAATTAAATTTAAACTTAAAAAACACGAAGAATCAATAAAAGCATTCAATGAGACAACATTACTTAATCCAAAGCACAAAAAGGCGTATACGAATAAAGGAACAGCTTTAATAATATTAAATAAACCCAAGGAAGCGGTTGAAGCGTTCCAAAAGGCAATTGCAATCGACCAAAATTATGATACTGCCTACTACAAAAAAGGAATAGCAGAGGAAAAAAATAATGATGATCAAAATGCTTTTTTAAGTTTTAAAAAAGCTCACGATATTACAAAAAATCCTCTCTACGCTCTAAAGACAGGAATTAGTGCAAACCATATTGGCGACTTTCAAAACGGTGAAAAATATTTAAATATGGCAAGCTCTCTGATAAAAGAAAAAATCGATATTATATTTTATAATCTATCAATATCAAAATTTGAGAACGATGACCTTACTGAAGCACTCAAGATCATCGACAAAGCTCTTAGTATAAATCCAGAAAAATCTGAATATCTATATTTAAAAGCATCCATTTGCCTGACTAAAGGAAACTACAATGATGCAATATTACTCTACAATACTGTAATCTTAAAAAATCCTGAAAATATTACAGCTCACATAAATTTAGCAAAAGCATATGAAAAGTTAGGAAACGAATTAAAAGCAATTGAAACCCTTGAAAAAATTAGCAATACAGATCATGTACTAGTATTAAACAATCTTGGAATACTTTATAAAACCCAAAAAAACTACCAAAAAGCAATAAATATTTTTCAAAAAGCAGAAAAAAACTTAAGCCTTGAAGCAAAATACAATCTTGCAACTACCTTTTTTGCTATCAAAGATAACAAAAGAGCAATGGAAAAATTCAAAGAATATATCAAACTAGATCCAAATAATCCAGAAGCTCTTCATGCACTAGGCATAATAGAGTATAATGAGAACGGCAATGATAAAGTACTTAAAGAATTGATCAAAAAATTTCCTAATTATGACAAAAATAAAACAATAATCAAGATAATAGGATCATGAATAAAATAAAATTTTTAGATAAAAGCTTAGTACAAAAAATAGCAGCAGGCGAAGCCATAGATAGGCCTTGTTCTATTTTAAGAGAATTACTTGACAACTCTATAGATTCTGGTGCAGATAAAATCGAAATTTTTCTTGAGGAAGGCGGCATTCGCAGAATATTAATAACGGATAATGGCAGTGGCATAAGCCAAGCAGACTTAAAGATATGCTATCTACCTCACACTACCTCAAAAATAAATGCAGAACAAGACCTTGAAAAAATAAAAACACTAGGATTTAGAGGTGAAGCTCTCTCAAGTATTGCCATTTGTTCGAACCTCGTAATAACCAGTTCAACTACAGGTGAAGAAAGCTATCAAATTGAAGTTGAAAATGGAATTGAAAAATATTTTAAAAAACAATCCCCAATAAATGGAACAATAGTAGATGTTACAAACCTATTTCACAACTTTCCAGCAAGAAAAAGATTCTTAAAAAAAGATTCCGTTGAAACAAAAATGTGTTTAAAAGTTTTTGAAGATAAAGCCGTTGCTCATCCTGAGATTGACTTCAAGCTAAGCATAAATAATGAACTGAGAAAAGTCTACTTCAAAGAAAGACTAATAGATAGAGTCCAAAGCGTGTATGGCGAGGTAATAGAAAACAACAAATTTGGGAAAATAGAGGCAGAATATGAACATGTCAAAATGAAAATATTTTTTGCCCCGCCCAATTTTTCAAGAAAAGACAGAAGAAACATAAAAATATTTGTCAACAAAAGACCTGTTGAAGAAAAAATCCTATCTGAGGCAATAATAGATGGCCATAGTAGAATATTAACCAATAGAAATTTTCCAATATGTTATCTGTTTCTAGAAATAGAACCTAAATACATTGATTTTAATATACATCCTCAAAAAAAAGAAGTAAGATTTTTTAACTTACCATTTCTACCAAAACAAATTTCAAACAACATTAATAGGTTCTTTGACAGAGAACAAAAAGATATTTTACAAGACTATCACAACATAATAATAAAAAGACAATTAACAAATGATATGCATCTATTACAACCCGAAATTGAATCACAAAACTCAGATTTTCAAGCTTACGAAATCACGCAAAATGAAGAATTAATCTTAGAAAAACCTCAAAGTAACCAAATAACAAACATAATAGAAGACAAGATAAAATTTGAAAGCCACAATTTAACTCAAAAAGATAAACCTTCATTTAAAACCTACATCCAAGATATTTTTCTCAAAACTTCCACAATGCTAAATGCAATCAACAAACCAAAAGAAGAAGAACCTAAATTTAGATATATAGGTCAAATATTTTCTGAATTTTTAATAGCAGAAAAGGATAACGAAGTTTATTTCATAGACCAACACGCACTGCATGAAAAAATCATATATAAGAGCCTTCAAACTACAAAAAAAACTATCCAAAACCTTTTAATACCAATTGAATTTGACGTAGATTGTGAAGATGCAAACAGAATACTAGAAAGCGAACTGGAAGAATATAAAAAAATAGATATTGTAGTTACAAAAATAAAAGAACAAAGTTACCAACTTGAATCAATTCCCAATATTTGTAATAAGTATGAAAATGTTATAATTAAATTTTTAAAAACAAGAAAGAGTAAAACAATTAATTCCCTAGAGGCTGATTTATACGCGAATCTCGCTTGCAGGCAGGCTATTAAGAGAAATGACATTATAAGCTCTGAATTCAGTAAATTTTTAATAAATGAACTTTTTAATCTAAACTTAAAATATTGTCCTCACGGAAGAAAAATTTACTATAAAATATCTAAATTTGATCTTGAAAAAAGTGTCGACAGAAAATAGAATAATCATAGAAGCTGTTTATGATAAAAGATCTTAAATCTAAAATTCAAAAATTAACCTTAGAGAAAGATAAAACCTTAGTTGAACTCGGGAAGATGCTTAAAAATAGCAATGTAATAGAACTTAAAAAATTGGCGTCTTACACCTCTTTAAAACTAATTGAAAAAGAACTATCTCAGCTTAAAGTAAACTTAACTAGATCAGAAGATAATGAAAATAAACTTAAAGAATTACACAAAAACCTTAAAGAATACACGATAAGTAAAAAAATTACTCTTAAAATATATAAATCCAAGCTTATAAGAATAGCTGAGGCAATCATAAACAACTACCCAAATAATCTGAAACCAATTCTAGAATACAAAATGAACTTTACTAAATCAATGCTTGAAAAGCATAAGTATAAAATTACGAAAACAATAGATAATGAAAAAATCGATTTCTTCAAAAAGTTGATCAAAAATATTAAGATCATGCTAAAGGCCATTATAAATAAAATATACATAGGTAAAGTAGCAAAAGAATTCGAGAAAAGAATATTAAAAGAATATTCATCCTCAGAAAATTTAGAAAAATTAGTCAATGAATTTGTAGAAAACACAGATCTAAATAAAGAACTTATTGAAGAATTTAGATTAATGAATGAAACTCATTCAAGCATCATAAAGATAAATAATGATATCAAAGAAACAAAAAATCAAAGCATAAAAGACAAAATTAATAACAAGCATAAGATAGAGAATGACATTAACCTTGTTCAAACAAATAAAGACGAGATTTTAAAAAGAATCGCCGAAGAATTTATTGAAATGTCAAAAACAGATAAGGGATTAAGCAAAATTGGCACAATTGGTTCATTGCTACAAACAATAGAAAATCTAAATCAACAAATATCAAAACTAAATGAAGATTTAATAAAAACAATCAAAATAGAAGAAATTGCAACAATTCAAGCCAAAATGCAACAACTCATAAAAAATAAAGAATCAATCGAGAATAAATTAAATGAATTAAATTCAAAAATAGGAATATTACAAAATGAGATTGACGAGCTTGACAATAAATAAAAAATAAATATAATGACTTAAAGTATGGGGAAATCCTAATTGAAATAGAAAATATTTAATCACTTTTTGGATTTCTGACTATCCTTTATGGGGCCCATAGCTCAGTTGGTTAGAGCACCCGACTCATAATCGGTAGGTCCCAGGTTCAAGTCCTGGTGGGCCCAAATTAATTTAATTTAAAGAACAGGTTGGAATTCTTTCCTATGTAATAAACTCCTATGTAAGTATCTAGGGTGTCTTCTAGTTGAACATCTAGCATGTCTTCAAGCTTCACTACCGAATCTGAAAAATTAATTTCATCTTTAGGAGTCTTAAGCAAATACACTTTATTACCACTAATCTCATTTAGCTTAATCATACCTCTAGAACCATACACACATTCATGAATCAAAGCCAATTCTTCCTTTGATAGATTCAAATTCATAACAATCTCTTTATTATATATTCTCATTCCAGAATCAAAAAGATGCACGTGTGCTACAAAATTTTCAAAAGTCTTATCAGCAATATTAAACATTAAATCCTTGCAATAAAGAATATCCTTGCCAAGAACAGAATCAATGAACGAAGATGTATATTTACCCTTAGCAACTTCAATAAATTCTTTACTATCTATGTTTTCAATAGCCAATTTAATTATATCTTTAGAATGCGTTACTCTAATAGCAAAATCAAAAGTCATAAAATAATCAAAACTATCCTTATAGAAGTAATAGTTAATAACATAATCAAGTTCCTTTATCTCAGGATAATTTATCTCACAAGAACACAGAACAATAAAGAATAATAATAAGTACTTCAGTCTTTAACTCTTTCGGCATATTCTTTTGTTTCAGAATTAATCAATATTTTATCTCCAACATTAATAAAAAGAGGTGCCTTTACTACAAAACCTGTATGAAGAGTAACATTTTTCATAGCATTAGTTACAGTATCTCCTTTTACAGCAACTTCAGCATCTACAACTTTAAATGCAATTTTTGGAGGTAATTTAATATCAATAACTTCATCACCCCACTTAATCAGAGGATAAACTTCTGCTTCTTGCACAAAGGGAATCTTATCCTCAAGATTTGAAATTTCCCTCAGGTTAACATTGAATTGCTCATAAGTTTCTAAATCCATAAAAATAAGATTATCACCCTCCCTATAGAGATATTGAGAGCTTACTTCTAAAACCTCAATTTCTTCTGCGGTATCCGCACCTTTCAAAGTTTCCTTAATAACAGACCTATTCTTAAGATTTTTAAGCTTCAATCTTACAATTGAACCCCCTCTGCCTGTTTTCGAAAATTCTCGTTCAAGAACAATATGTGGTATGCCTTTAAAAAGCAAAAAATGACCTTTTTCAATGTCTCCAGACTTAATTGTACCCATCTAATAACCTCATCAATTTCTAATGTGCATAATAATTTATATCAAAAAATCAAAATATTTACTATTCATTGACTTATCTAGAATTGATGATATTATAATAGGTATAAAAGGAGTTAATTTGATGAGAGCAATCAAGATAATATTTATTGTTTCATTAGTCTTTTTATTTAGCAATTGTACAATCAAAAGTAATGAAGATATTATTCCGATTGGCGGATCTACTACAGCCAGCTCTATTATGGATGAGTTAATTTTAAGATATCAAAAAATAAATGACAAAATTAAAGTAACTTATGATGCTCAAGGCAGTAGCGTTGGCATTAAAGGATTATTTGATGGTATTTACAAAATGGCAATCTCATCAAGAGATGCAACCGAGGAGGAACTCGCTAAGGGAGCAAAAATCACAGTAATCGCCCACGATGCTTTAATATTCATTACAAGTCCTGATGTTAGAATTACAAATATCACAGAACATGATTTGGCAAAGATACTTAATGGAAGTATCCAAAACTGGAAACAAATTGGTGGATCTGATGCCAGAATTAACTTCATAAACCGAGATTCATCATCCGGTTCCTATTCATCCGTTAAAGAACTCGTTCTTGAAAAAATACTAAAATCTCCTGAAGAAGCTCAATTTAGGCAGGATAGTATTGTGGTGAAATCTAATGGAGAAGTTATTGAGAAAGTAAGTCTTACACCAAATTCAATTGGCTATATTAGTTTTGGCTACGCAAGAGGGGCAATGGAAAAAGGTCTAGATACACTCTCAATAAACAGCATCTACCCTACAAAAGAAACAATCACACAGAATAAATATAATATAAAAAGAAGTCTGATAACAATTACAACCAGTATGTCCGAGAATAAAAATACACTTGACTTTATTGAATTTGTGCTAGGTCCAAATGGGCAAGATATTGTTGAAGAACAAGGATTCATAGGAATTACAAACACCACTAAACGTAACTAAAACGTGGTATTGACTAATAATGAAGTTAGGTAATAAACTTAGCAAGGTTAAAATTCTATAGAGGAATTCTTTGACAGAATGGAGTTAAATTTAAAAACAAAAAGAAATATTGTTAAATTAGTTTTCAATTGCTTCATTATTGCATCTGCAATAATTAGTGCTTTGTCAATATTATTATTAGTCTTCTTTATCGTGAGCAATGGAATAGCACCATTTTTACACAATAGAATTAAAATTTCTAATTTTTTATTTAGTATAAACTGGGATCCTACTAGTAACTTACAAAAATCTTATGGCATTTTATCTTTCATTATAAACTCAGTTTTAACAACATTTTTCTCTGTATTACTTGCATTACCAATCGGACTTGGATTTGCAATTTATTTGTTTGAAAAAGCTAAAGGAATTTATCAAAAAATACTACAAACTACAATAGAACTCTTAGCGGGAATTCCAAGCGTAGTATATGGATTTTTTGGAAGTACGTTTATAGCTACACTAATAAAGAATACTTTCAAGCGCGAAGATAACTTAGGATATAATCTAATAAGCTCCGTAATAGTGCTGAGCCTAATGATACTCCCAACAATAATTAGTGTCTCACACACATCGCTTAAAGCTGTCCCAAAATCATATAAACTAGCATCTGTTGCATTAGCTGCAACAGACTGGCAGACAATATATAAAGTAATGATTCCTTCCGCTGGAAGAGGAATCTTAGCAGGAGTAATATTGGCGATTGGAAGAGCTATTGGTGAAACAATAGCCGTTTTAATGGTTGGTGGTGGATCTCCTCTATTTATAAAAAATGTATTTTCACCTATTAGAACCCTAACAATAAACATCGCAATAGATATGGGGTATGCATCTGGCACCCACAGAGAAGCCTTATTCTCTACAGCTCTGGTATTGTTAGTATCAGTCATAATAACGACTTCGATTAAGCACTTTATTCTATCTTCATCTAGAAG
Source organism: Candidatus Borreliella tachyglossi (assembly GCF_003076595.1). Classification (NCBI taxonomy): domain Bacteria; kingdom Pseudomonadati; phylum Spirochaetota; class Spirochaetia; order Spirochaetales; family Borreliaceae; genus Borrelia; species Candidatus Borrelia tachyglossi. The sequence goes on from NZ_CP025785.1 coordinate 225,442, forward strand.
GTTAAAAATAAAGTGAATACAGTTCAAATAAACAAACTGTTAAATAGTATCTCATTTTTCATAATAAAATTAATTGCTTATTCTTTAATAGCATTATTATCTTTTCTAATATCTTACATAATATATAATTCACTATTCTTTACTAGTAAAAAACAAACACTATTTTTAAATGAAACAAAACATTTTCTACCATTTGAATTTCAGGGGAAAAGAATAAAAATTGCCTTTATTATTAATAAGAGTATAAATATAGATGAACTTACTACTCAAGATATATACAATATCTACAACAATAAAATTTCACATTGGGGAAGCATATCAGATCAAGTGATTGATATAATCCCCGTTGCAAGTTTGAAATCAAATTTTTCTAGTAAAATTATACTCACAACTTTTATAAAGAATAATGAATTTAATAACAGATATATAAGAATTGAAAATTCAAATGAAGAGATAATAAACACTGTAAATAACACATCAGGCGCTATTGGCTACCTAACAAAAGAAGAACTTGCAAATTTAGATTTTAAAAAATATCCAGAGATTAAATCTCTAAAAATCAAATCAATGTCCATTTTAGTAGGCAAAAAAACACTGCAAAGAAGTGAAAATGAAATAATTAATACACTCAGTCTCAATAACATTGAACAGCTACTCATAGGCAAAAAAGATTGGAATGACTTAATATTTAAAAAAATTAAACCAAATATTATCAATTACTCAGATTACAACCTGAATGCAATAAAAGAAGTAGAAGACCAAGAGGGCACAATTGCAGTTGTGCCCTGGCATTCTTTCTATAAAAGTAATGCACCTTTTCTTAAATTATATTACATAAAAAAAAGCATGCCTTTAAACCTAAATTTCATATTATCTACCCCAAGAAATTCCGGTGCTTATGGAGGTATCTCTTACTTAATACTTAACACCTTCTATGTTATATTATTAACGGCAATAATCTCAATTTCAATAGGAATTGGAACAGGAATCATGCTTGCAGAATATACTTCAAACAAAATATTTTATAAAACAATATCTATGAGCGTTGACATTTTATCATCAATTCCTGCAATTATTTTTGGGCTCTTTGGGCTTATGCTTTTTGTTCCAATTTTTGGAATGGGCATACTTTCTGGAGCCATAACAAGTTCTTTGATGATACTGCCAATGATTATCAAAACAACTGAGGAAGCATTCAAATCAATTCCTAAATCATACAAATACGCTTCAGCTGCTCTGGGTGCAAATAAAACAGAAACTATAATTAAAATTTTATTGCCCTCTTCTATCCCAGGCATCTTAGTAGGAATCGTATTGGCGATAGGGCGTGCACTTGGTGAGACAGCTGTACTCCTTTTTACAATGGGAACAAATTTAGGCCTTGCAAGCACTCTAAATGAGCCTGCAAGAAGTTTAACTGTGCATTTATTATTATTATTTCAAGAAGGACATCTAGACAAAGGTTTTGGAACAGCATCTATACTTATAATAATGATACTTTTAATCAATTTAATATCAAAATTTCTAATCAATAAATTATATAGGATAAAATAAATGAGTCAAGATAAAGCAATCATTAAAACAGAAAACCTAAATTTGTTTTATACAGATTTTAAAGCATTAAATAACATCAATATATCTATCTTAAGAAATAGTATCACAGCCTTAATAGGTCCATCGGGTTGTGGAAAATCAACATTCCTTAGGACACTTAATAGAATGAATGATCTTGTGGAAGGCGTTAAAATAGAAGGAAAAGTAATATATGAAGGAAAGAGCATTTACTCAAATAATTTTGATGTTCTTGAGCTTAGAAGAAGAATTGGAATGGTTTTTCAAACCCCCAATCCCTTCTTAATGTCGGTTTATGACAACATAAGCTATGGTCCTAAAATTCATGGAATTAAAGACAAAAAAAAGCTCGATGAAGTAGTTGAGAAATCTCTAATAAAATCTGCACTCTGGAATGAAGTTAAAGATAAACTTAATAGAAATGCCTTAAGTCTTTCAGGAGGGCAACAACAAAGACTTTGCATTGCAAGAACGCTTGCAATTGAACCAAATGTAATATTAATGGACGAACCCACTTCCGCTCTTGACCCAATCTCAACAGGGAAAATCGAAGAGTTAATAATCAATTTAAAAGAAAGCTATACGATTATTATCGTAACTCATAATATGCAACAAGCTGGACGAATATCTGATAGAACTGCATTCTTCCTTAACGGATATATTGAAGAAGAAAGCCCAACAGATGAACTATTCTTCAATCCTAAAAATATTAAGACCGAAGAATATATCACTGGAAAATTTGGTTAATTAACCTAAAGAAACATCAAGGAACATCATTAAAGTAAATCCAATAACTCCAAATATGGTTGGAACCTTATTGTCCATATCTTTCCTCTTAGATTCAGGTATTAATTGCTCAATTGACACATAAATCATTGCTCCTGCAGAGAAAGATAACGCAAAGGGTAAAATTCTAGTAAAAGTATAAACTGCATAAGCTCCTAGAATTCCTCCAAAAATTTCTACCAAACCTGACATCTGCCCATAATTAAAACATTTCCATAAAGGAACATTCCCTCTTCTTAAAGGCAAAGAAATAGCCGCACCTTCTGGCATATTTTGAATACCAATTCCTAATGTAAGCACCATAGCTCCAACCAAAGTATGAATATCAGGAGAAGACGCTAGAGCGCCAAAAGCAACACCAACAGCAAGCCCTTCCGGAAAATTATGTAAAGTAACAGCCGTAAAGAGCAAGAAATCCTTTTTTCCATGCTTTGTTAAATCTTCATCAATAAATGTAAGCTTATCAAGATCTGGTACAAATACATCCACAATATATATAAAAAATGCCCCCAAAAGAAATCCAAAAACTGCTGGTACCCATGTAACATACCCAAGCTCTTCTGCGATCTGTATTGCTGGCTGAATAAGTGAAAAAAAACTAGCAGCAATCATAATCCCTGCTGAAAATCCAAGCATAGCATCCATTATCTTATTATTTACCCTTCTGAAAAAAAAGACTGCTGCCGCTCCAAAAGCTGTAGTAAGCCATGTAAAAGTAGAACCTAAAAATCCTAAAAAAACAGGGTGCATAGTCACTAAAGAATCCCCCAAATGTTGAAACATAAATTATCCTCCTAAATTTATTAATATCAATTAAAAATTACTATTCATTAATTATTAATCAGTTAAAATTGCTTTTATTCTTCTTATACCTGAAGAAGAAGCTTGTTCTTTCTGTATCTTAAAAGTACCCAACTCACTAGTATTCCTAACATGAGGACCACCACAAACTTCAATGGAAAAACCATCTATTTCATAAACACTTACAATATCATCATATCTTTCACCAAAGAGAGCCATAGCACCCTTAGCCATGGCTTCATCTAGGTTCATTATAGATTTCTCCACAGATAATTTACTTTTTATTTGAGAATTAACAATACTCTCAACTTTTCGTATCTCATCCTCTGTCATTTTACGAGGATGGCTAAAATCAAATCTTAACCTTTCCGCAGTAATATTGCTGCCTCTCTGCCTTACATGTTCACCCAATACTAATTGAAGTGCCTTATGAAGCAAATGAGTGGCTGTATGCAATTTAGTAGTTTCATACGTAGAATCAGCAAGTCCCCCCTTGAAAATTTTATCACCTCCCTTCTTAGAAATTTCTTGATGCTTTCTAAAGTGATCCTCAAAGCTTATTTTATCTACACTAAAACCATGCTCAGATGCCAATTCTTCTGTTATCTCATAAGGAAATCCATAAGTATCATAAAGCTTAAAAGAAATCTCACCAGGGATTACTTTTGATGATAGCTTTTGAATTAACCTAATAAATTCTTGTTCACCGTGACGCAAAGTTTTAAAAAATTTTTCTTCTTCTACATTTAATTCCGTCTTAATAAAATCCCTCTTTTCTGTTAATTCTTTATAAAAAGATTTATAAATCTCTTCAACAGAATCAACAAGGTCTGCTAAAAAATGAGATTCTATACCAAGTTTTTTTGCATACCTAATAGCTCGCCTAATTATTCTTCTTAAAACATAACCTTGTCCTATATTAGAAGGAAGAACTGCTAAATTATCAGCTAAAATAAAACAACTTGCCTTAATATGATCAGCAATTATTCGAATAGCTCTATCATCCGCTAAATCTTGTCCATAAATTTTACCAGCTATTTTTTCTATTTTATCAATTATTGGCTTAAATGCATCTGTATCATAAACTGAAGATTTTCCTTGCAAAAATGTAATTGTCCTCTCAATTCCCATTCCAGTATCCACGCATTTACGATTAAGTTCTTCATAATTCCCATACTCATCCTTTCTGTATTGCATGAAAACATTATTCCAAATCTCAAAATATTTACCACAAGAGCATGTAATGTCACATTCTACAGAACATTTCTCTCTTCCAATATCAACAAATATTTCAGTATCTGGTCCACAAGGCCCCACATTTCCAACAGGTCCCCAAAAATTATGCTCTCTTGACAGATAAAATATTCTATCACTAGGAATGCCAAGACTCTTCCATACACTAGCTGTCTCGTCATCCCGTGGAATACCCTCCTCACCTTCAAAAACACTAACATAAAGTCTATCTTTTGAAATATTCAAGTAACTAGGCGAAGTTAAAAACTCAAAACTATACTTTACAGAAAGCTCTTTAAAATAACCACCAAGAGACCAATTTCCAAGCATTTCAAAAAAAGTTAAATGCCTAAGATCGCCAACCTCATCAATATCACCTGTTCTTAAACATTTCTGAACATCAACTAATATATTTCCAGATGGATGTACTTCGCCAAGAAGATAAGGAACAAGAGGTTGCATTCCGGCTGTATTAAAAAGTACTGTAGAATCATTATCAGGAATTAAAGACTTACCCGAAATTTCACAATGCCCCTTACTCTTAAAAAATTCTATATACCGTTTGCGTAGCTCATCAAGTTTCACTAAATAAACTCCTCATTCTTTCTATATATTATCAATTCACCCTTCAAAGTTAGATCTTTAATATAACTAACAAAGGATGTAGTCATTGTCTTGATATCCTTTTTTCTTATTCTTTTCAAAAAGATCTCTTCTTCTAAAATAATCTCTTTACGTCTTCTTGAAACATTAGCAAGAATTTTATTTCTAATCTCATCACTCTTATCTTTAATCATAATTGCAATATTGTTATCTGTAAATTCTCTTAAAACATTATGCATGTCATTATCTGTAATTCTAAGTATCACGTCAATGTCAAATATTTTCTCTTTAATCTCACTGTCTTTCACAGGGTCAAAAGCTTTCATGTCAATCTTACTTAAAAGATTTTTCTCATCCTCAGAATCCATATAACTTAAAATATCAACAAGTATCTTAGAACCATCAAGTTTCTCAGTCTTAAGTTTACCCTGCATTTTAAACCTACTCTTAAGTCTTTCAGAGATAGTCTCAACCATACCCATATTTAACTGCTTTGGCCTAGCGAGTTCTTTAATAAATTGTTTTTTAGTAGTCTCTTCTAGCATAGAAAAAATATATCTTTTCTGCTCTTTGTTTAAATAACTAAATATTATCAGAAGCGTTTTCACATTTTCAGTTCTAATTAAAGCCCAAAGTTGCTCATGCTCAATACCAGATAAATAGTCAAAAGGCAAAAATGGATCAACTCCTGTAACCTTTTTATAAATCTCTTTTGCCTTTGATTTACTTAAAGACTTATTTAATAACTCATAAGTAAAATTATCATCAATCTTTAAACTTTTTTTCTCACTTCTTACCAACTCTTCAAACTCTTGAATAATTCGTTTTTTGTCATCAGGAGTAATATATTTAATTTTTGCAATTTCTCTAGTAATAGCTATTATATCAGTATCATCAAGCTCAGCCATAATTTTTGCCGATTTTTCAAGACCAAGAGCTAAAAAATATTTTGCTATTTTTGAGACCTTACTCTCTTTACGAATAAATCCTGGCTTCCCTATTACACTTCCAGAAGAACTTAATTCACTGGAAGACCCTCTTTTACCTCTCCTAATAAGATTGATCCAAGATTTAAGCATTGAGCCTTGTATCTCAGCATCAGAAAAATTATTATCTAAATTTATTCTCTCAACATTCTTAAATGCTTTAACCCCTAAATTTTTCGCACTTTGATATTTGGAAAGTCTAGGATCCTGCATAGACCCCCTCAATATTTGTAAGAACCAATAAACGCGAATGCTCCTCAAAAATCTTGACTGGACATTCCTTCAAAGATATTTTTGCATTTAAAAAATTTTCTAAAGCACCTTTTTTTTCATGACCCATAAATAACAACACAAAGGCCTTAGACAAAAGTAATGATTTAGGAGTTAAACTAATTCTCTTAACCGGAAGCTTTGGGGAATCATACTCATACTGATACCCCTCCATCTCAGAAAATAAAAGCTTTCTTGAAGGAAAAAGCGACGCAACATGCCCATCATCACCAACAGACAAAATGCTAAGGTCTAATCTTGTAAATCTAGAATTGAATTCAACATTATAATTATGAATAGCAGATGCTTCATCAAACTCATTGTAAATAAATGGATGTAAATTAGAACTACGAACTAAATTCTTTTCTACCATTTTCGAAAAAAATCCTTCACTTAAAAGCTTAAAATTACTATCATTGCTATCAAGATCAACACAACGCTCATCCACCAAAAAAAAATGAGATTTTTTAAGAGAATAATTATGTTCATCAAAGACATTTAGAAACGAAATAATATTACGACCACCACAAATCCCAATACTAGTAAAATCATCTTGATTGATATTGTTTGAAAAAAAATCAAAAAATCTTCCCTTTAAATCACTCTCTTTATTAGAATATAAAAATTCCATCATTCTTCCTTACAAATAAACTCAATTTAGGTAATAAGAAACTGTAGTAACTACCCTTAATATTTTCTTCGAATAAAGTTCATGACTTTCTGCACCTCTATCAACTGGCAGAAATTCAAAATACCCTTGATTTGCATTTTTAATTTTTCCCAAAACAGCACCTGAATTATTTGCAAACTCTAAAGCTGCCAATTTAGCATTTTTAATCGAATCTGCTAACATTTTGGGTTTAACCTCATTGATCTTATCAAAATAATAATATGGGCCACCATGGCTAGTCAAAAGTACTCCCTTATTGTAGAGTTTAATAATGTTTTTACTTACTTGTTCCATCTTATCAATATCTCTAGTATAAACATTTAAAGAAGCATATGCATTATATTTGTAAATAGACCCCTCATAATTTCCAATACTAAAATTCATAGACCCAATCTTTATATCATCCTCATTAAATCCATAACTAACAAAAAAATCTCTTACTGCCAAAAAACTTGCATTATTTAATTTATTAATCTCATCTACAGTATTTCCAACTGATTCATATTTCAAAGTCCAACTTGAAGAGTTTGAAATAACTTCCCTCTCACTTAAACCCTTAACAGTAATGTAATTTTCATTTTTAGTCCCGATGTTCCTTATGCCACCCGATATTATAAAGGCTGATCCTAAAAAAATTAATGATGACAAAAAAACCAATCCCCTACTTTCCAACATAAATTCTGTCTCCTACCTTTTTAGAAATATAAATTGTTAAATTAAACAATTTATTTTAACATATTATGTAATGTTAATAAACCGAAAAATATCAATAGCACCAATGGTAGACATTACTGATGAGCACTTTAGATATCTAATAAGATTATTATCAAAAAAAGTTACCCTATATACCCCTATGATTTCTGCCAAGTCAATTATCATGGGAAATTTAAGCAAGGTTGTAAAGCAAACATCTACGGATTCTCCAATTGCAATTCAAATAGCAACAAACTGTGAAAATGACGCCGCAAGATCCATAGAAATTCTTGAAAACAAATTTAATTTTGATGAATATAATCTTAATGTAGGTTGTCCTTCATCTCGAGTTCAAAATGCAAATTATGGCGCCTGCCTAATGCAAGCTCCAATGAAAATAGGGAAAATATTGCAAGCTATGCAAAAAAACACAAACAAACCTGTTTCAATCAAGCATAGAATAGGAATAAGAGATAATGAAAAAGAACATGGTAAGGAAAACTACGTAGAACTCAAACAATTTGTAGAAAAAATTGTAGCATTTGAGATAAAAAATTTTACTGTTCATGCACGAGTAGCAATACTTAATGGCTACTCACCTAAGCATAACAGAAATATTCCAAAACTTAGACATGAATTCGTATACAAATTGAAACAAGAGCATAAAAATCTATTTATTGAAACAAATGGAGGGATCGATAGTATTGAGAACATAAAGCACCATCTAATTTATGTAGATTCTGTAATGATTGGAAGGGCCGCAGCAGAAAATCCATACTTTATTGCGACAGCCTCAAGAGATTTCTTGGAAGAAAAAGAAAAAATTCCAACAAGAGAAGAAGTATTATTTAAAATGGCAGATTATATTAAAGAATACACTGAATACCTTTCAATTAATACAGTACTAAAGCACATAATGGGGATAGTATTTGCTAAGGAAGGTGCTTGTAAATTTCGACAAGCCTTAACAGCTCCTTTTTCTAAAAATTTTAAAAATCACGAAATACTCTTAAAGGCAATTGAAAGCTTAAAAGCAAACACTTTACAATCTAACTCTTAGGGGATATATAGTCAAAGCCTGTGTACTTAACCAAATTCTTAGGTATGCAAACTCCTCCTTGCTCATCCTGGAAATTCTCAAGTATAGCAATAATAGCTCTTGTTGTAGCTATAGCCGTTCCATTGACCATATGAGCAAATTTACTCTGACCATCCTCCTTATATCGAATTTTAAGACGCCTTGACTGATAATCTGTACAATTTGAAGTTGAAGTAACCTCTCCATATTCCCCCTTATCCCCTCTGCCCGGCATCCACGCCTCAATATCATACTTCCTGTAAGCTGGTGCACCAAGATCGAAAGAACAAACATTTAAAACTCTATAAGGAATCTCAAGTTCGCTAAAAATCTCCTCTTCTAATGCTAAAAACTCATTATGAATGACTTCAGATTCTTCACTCCTACAAAAACAAAACATTTCAACCTTACTAAATTGATGCACTCTATAAAGACCCTTAGAAAATTGCCCAGCTGCCCCGGCCTCTTTCCTAAAGCAATGAGAAACCCCTGCCATTCTTATTGGAGACTTAAGCTCGAGTATCGTATTATAATAATATCCACCAAGAGTAATCTCAGCTGTTCCAACAAGATACTTGTCTGTATCCTCAATTTTATAAATATTACTCTCATTGCCACGCGGATTAAATCCAATCCCATCAACTATAAATTCCCTTGCAACATCAGGTGTGATGAATACATCAAAGCCCTTAAGCTTAAGCTTAGCTAAAGCAAAGTTAATCAACGCAAACTCTAAAAAGACAGCCTCATTCTTAAGATAATAAAACTTATTACCGCTAACCTCACGTGCCCTCTCAAAATCGAAAAGATCTAATTTAATTCCAATCTCTAAATGATCCTTTGGCTTAAAATCAAACGTTGGAATAACACCTGAAACTTTCATTAAAATATTTCCATCTTCACTATCGCTAACAGGTGTATCAGGAGCCGAAATGTTTGGAACTTTCTTGTGTTCAATCAAAAGCTTACATGTTATATTCTCCAATTTCTCTTCTAAGACTGAAATTTTCAACTTCAACTCTTTGCCATTCTCTATTAAAGAACGCCTCAGACAATCATCAATTTTCCTCTTCATAGCATTAGCATTTTCATTCTTTGCTGCATTCAGTTCGCCAATCCTAGTAACAAGTTTTCTGCGCTCATCATCAAGGTCAATTAAAAGATCAATATCCAATTTTAAACCCCTGTCTTTAATATTTTTACGAACAAGATCTAAATTATCTCTTATAAACTTTAAATCAAGCATTGAATAACTCCCAAAATAGACTTTAACTAAAAACTAATTAAATCCAAACAAAATTATATAAAAACAAGTTATATTAGTTAGTATAAGAAGTATTATATAATATTTTAGAATACTCCTAAAATATCTTTAAAAGGAAAAATTGCTTTATGATAAAATCATCGACAATCCAAAAAGTTTTTATGTTAATATCTTTATCAGTGGTTTTTATAGGCTGTACAAAAAAAACGACAAAAATCAATTTTAATGACATTGATACAAGCTACAACGAAAAAGATGGGCTCATTATTGAATCAATCGTTGCTAAAGAAGAATCCGAATCCTTCACATACAAAATTAGAATACCTAAAATAGTAAATAGCAGAACAGAAAACAATAATCTTAAAGAATTCAATGACGAGATACGGGATTATGCAGATAGCATAGTCAACAATTTAAACGGTTTAGTTCAAAATCCCAAAAAAGATTTAAAAAAGGCAATCTTAAATATAGACTATGAAATATATCATGGATACAATATCTATACATTAATAATAACTGCAACTCAAGAAATAAACGACACATCTATCACAAACTATAGAAGTTATTATATTAGAGATAATGGAAATTACATCTACAACATAGAGGAAATAATTAAAGTAGAGGAAGCATTTCCTTATTTTACTCAAAGAATTAAAGAAAAAACACAACCAAACAAGTTGCTTTTTGATTTACAACAAGCAGTAATTTACTTTGAGAATAAAAGAGTTGTCATAAAATTTCCGCCTTATGTATTCAATTTAGATGACACAGAGTATACTGAAAATATATTTGAATTTAATGAAGAGGAAGTAAAAAAATACATAAAATAAAGGTAAAATAAATCGAGAATGAAGAGAAAAAAAATTTTCAGCTTAGTTTCAAAAACTTATCTAGAAGAGTACGATGCTCAAGGATGTTATTTTCAACATGAGAGTGGCCTAGAAATCTTCGAGATGAAAAGTAATTCATTTAAAGAAAATGCTTTTGGAATATCATTCAAAACAATTCCATTAAATAATACTGGAGTTGCTCATATCCTAGAGCACACAATTTTTTGTGGTTCAAACAAATATAAAATAAAAGATCCTTTTCTTTATTTAATGAAAGGAAGCCTTAGCACTTTCTTAAATGCAATGACATTCCCAGATAAGACTCTCTATCCGGCAGCATCTACAATACAGAAAGACTATTTTAACTTATTTAAAATATATGCCGATGCTGTTTTTAATCCATTACTCAAAAAAGAAGCTTTCATGCAGGAAGGTTATAATATAAATCCAAATAACTTCAAACCATCTGGCATTGTTTTAAATGAAATGAAAGGTAATTATTCTAGCAAAAATTCTTTAATCAATGAGATTGCTATCAGTTCTCTCTTTTATGAGGGAACATACCAATACGACTCTGGGGGCAATCCTATAAACATCATTGACCTTACATATGAAGAATTTATTGAATTTTACAACAAACATTATACACTTGAAAACTGCAAAATATTTTTATTTGGAAATATCGACACTGATAAAAATCTCAATTTTATTGAAAAATATATAATAAGACCATACAAAAAAGAAAAATTCTATATTAATTATAATATAGAAAAAGCTCAAAGATGGAATAAGGGAAAATTATTAACTTATTGTATTCCAAAAGAAACTGAAAATACACTTGGTGTATACGCAATAAATTGGTTATGTGCTGATATCGTAAACATTAAGGACAACATTGGACTTGAAATTTTGTCCGAAATTCTCCTAGACGATTCTTGTCAATTCACTATCAATATGCTAAAAAGCGAAATTGGCGATGGAATAGCTGACATTAGTGGCATCAACACAGACATAAAGGAATGTGTATTCTCATTTGGATTGCAAAATGTAATACCAGGAAAAGTGGAAGAATTTAAAAATATGGTTTTCAGGGAACTTAAAAGTCTTTTTAAAATGAAAATTCCAAAAGAACTAATACAAGGTATTCTCTTCGGCTATGAATTTGCATTAAAAGAAGAAAAAGGACAAGGGTTGCCTATTTCCTTGATGATTAAAAGTCTTAAAGGATGGCTACATGGATTGCATCCAGCCGAAACTTTACAAATTAATCATTATCTAGATGAGATTAAAATCAAATTAGAAAAAGGAGAACCTTACTTTGAAAATCTAATAAAAAAATATCTACTAAATAACAATCATTACACTCTAATCAACTTTATTCCATCAGATGCAACTCTTAAAGAAATGGAAGAGATAATAGAAAAGAAATTAATGGATAGAGAAATTGAAATTAAGAAAAATCCAGAAAAACTTACAGAGTTTGTGAAAGATTACAATCAATTTAAAGACTATCAAAAAAGGAATGACCTCAAATCCGACATTGCCAAACTTCCCATACTTAAAATAGAAGACTTGCCAAAAAAGGTAGAAAAAAGTTTAGAGCTTAATGAAATTCCTGAACTTAGAGCACACTCATTTGAGATTATAAAAAATAATAACATTTTCAATGTACATTTATTTTTTAAATTGAATTTTCTAGGAAAAGAAGATTTCATACATCTCTCTTTACTAAAAAGAACTATTCAAGATTTATCCACTAAGAATTATTCCTATGTAGACTTAAATAATAAAATCCAAAATACTTTGGGACAACTAAATATATATGAAAGTTATGAAGAAGATATTCATGGCAACATAATAAATTTATTTAATATCAGCTTCAAATCATTTAACCATAAAATTCAAGAATCATTTACACTAATCAAAGAAATTTTAATGAATATTAATTTTCATGATTACGATAGGCTTAAAGAGGTAGTCTTAAGTCTAAAAAATGATTTTAAAGCAATCTTAATTCCTAAAGGTCACACCTTTGCATTAACAAGATCAGAATCAAAACTAAGCCTAGGTAAATACCTAAGAGAACTCCAACTTGGAGTTACAGGAAGAGAATTCTGGCAGAAAGTCAAAACAGACACAGAATCTTTAAAAGAACTGGCTTTCAATTTAGAAAACTTGAAAAACAAAATTATATTTAAAGATAATTTTTCATCCCTAATCATAGGAAATACCAATGACGTAATTAAAAAATTAGAAGGTGAATTATTTATATTAAGAGAAAATTTAATCGAAAAGAATTATATAAATACCTTATCTGCGACACAACCATTAAATGAGTCACTAAAAGAAATAATTATTATTCCATCAAAAACATCTTTTAATTCTATGAGCTTCTTAAGTTATAAAATAACGGATGAAAATTATCCAAAAATAAATTTCTTAGCACATATATTAAAGAGTGGAATTTTCTGGGAAAAAATACGCGTTATGGGTGGAGCTTACGGAGCATTTGCATCCATCACAAATGGAATATTTTCTTTCTCGTCATATAGAGATCCGAATCTTGTAAAAACATATCAGGCTTTTGAGAAATCTTTAGAAGAATTATCCAAGAATGACAAAATCAAAAACGAAGAGCTCTACACATATTTAGTAGGAGTAATCGGACACAGTACTAATGTAAAAACTAAATCCACAGAAGCACTTGAAAGCTATAAGAGAAAAATGCTAAACATTAGTGACGAGCTAAGACAACAAATTAGGAATTCTTACTTTAAAATAACAATCAAAGATATTAGAGATATATCTGAACAGGTATTAAATCAAATCAAGAGCAAACATAGCATAACTTCTCTCGTCAATAACGAAACTTACCAAGATGAAAAAGAAAAACTAGAAGAACTCATTGGAAAAAAATACAAAGTAAAGAAAATATATTAAATCTATAAATCTCTAAACTTTTTTATATTTTTTGTTAAATTTGTCAATTCTACCTGCTGCATCAACAAATTTTTGCTGACCTGTATAAAAAGGATGTGACTTACTCGTAATCTCAACAGTAACTAATGGATATTCCTTATTATCACTATATTTAATGATCTCTTTTGAAGTTAGAGTAGATCGGGTTAAAAACATTGCACCATTAGACCCATCTTTAAATACTACTAAATTACTTTTAGGGTGTATATTTTTTTTCATAAAGCCTCTCTTAACCTGATTAAAGTTTAATTTAAATTTCAAACAAAGTCAATTTTTGATTAATCCCCATTACTCATGGTTTTCAGGAAAATCTCATTATTTTTACTCTTCTTCATCTTTTCAACCAAAGCCTCAACACCTTCATAGTCATCCACCCCGCTCAAAATCTTTCTAATAAGCAAAATCTTAGATCGCTCCTCTTCATTTAAGAGTAGCTCTTCTTTTCTTGTACCTGACTTCTTAATATTAATGGCAGGAAAAAGTCTTCTATCTGCCAAACTCCTGTCAAGAATTAACTCCATATTTCCAGTACTCTTAAATTCTTCAAAAATTACCTCATCCATCTTACTCCCAGTGTCAACTAAAGCCGTAGCTATAATAGTAAGACTCCCGCCCTCTTCAATATTTCTAGCAGATCCAAAAAACCTTTTTGGCTTATGCAAAGCATTAGAGTCCACTCCTCCAGAGAGTATCTTACCAGAAGTCGGCATAGTCTGATTATAAGCTCTTGCAAGTCTTGTAATAGAATCTAAAAGAATAACAACATCTTTTTTATTTTCAACAAGTCTTTTGGCCTTCTCAATAACCATCTCTGCAACCTGCACATGTCTGCTAGCTTGCTCATCAAAATTAGATGCAATAACCTCACCCTTAACGCCACGAATCATGTCAGTGACCTCTTCTGGTCTCTCATCAATGAGTAAAATCATTAAAATAATATCTGGATAATTAGTAGTTATTGCATTGGCTATTTTTTGAAGTAAAGTGGTCTTTCCAGCCTTTGGAGGTGACACTATTAAAGCTCTCTGTCCCTTCCCAATAGGAGAGAAAAGATTAATCAGCCTTGTAGAAATATTACAATTTTCATATTCAAGATTCAGCTTTGAAATAGGATACAAAGGCGTCAAGTTATCAAAAGGAATCCTATTTTGTGCAAATGTAGGATCTTGATCATTAATGCTCTTAATCTTAACCATTGCAAAAAATCTCTCACCATCTCGTGGGGATCTAATTTGCCCATATAAAATATCACCTGTCCTCAGATTAAACAGTCTAATCTGAGATGGTGACACATAAACATCATTCCCGCCTGAGAGATAAGAATTAGATGCTGTACGCAAAAATCCATACCCATCACTTAAAACATCAAGAACCCCAGTAAATAAAACGCTAATATTATACTCAGTTAATATTTTAACAAGTAAAAATATTAACTCTGTCTTTTTCATTGTTACTGCAATAGTATGATTAGTACCAAGACCTTCAACAACTTTTCTAACTTCAGTAATTGGTTTATCATAAAGGCTGTCAATAGCTATATAATCCTTACCGTCTAAAAAATTAATAATATTACCCTGTTCAAGCGTTTTAATGTTACTCTCTAAATCCGAACTAGATATATCATAATCAAAATCTGATGAAACACCATTAGTTGTTATTAATTTACCAGAATCAAAATTTTTAGATCCACTAGAAGCAGGCTCTTTTTTAGTCACAACTTTAACTATCTTTTTCTTACAATTATCCTCAATTTTTAACTCTTTAGAAGAATTAAAACGCTTCATTTCATCCTCTAAATCAAATTCCTCACATTTTTTATCCATAATCTCCCCTAGAAAATAAATTTTTTAAGAAGGGTATTTTTATAAAAAGTAATATTTTAATATCTAACCACTAACACTAAAACCAAATGTAACGCTAATTCATTGAAATGTATCTTTTATTTGTGAAACTGTAAAAGAAAATAAATCTATACTCTCATTAGATTTAATCATTTCACACTTACCATCAAAGACTATATTATCATTAATAAATATTTTTTTTGTCTTAACATCCCCATATATCTTACAACCACTATTTAAATAAACTTTATTGCTGGCATTAACATTTCCCTTCAAAACTCCCTCAATTATTAATGTATCACAAGTCACAACATCTGTAATAACTTTACTGTTTTTTCCTATAAAAAGTATTCCACTGGTTGAATATATCTCACCCTCAAAAGACGAATCAAGATACAAAGCACCTTCAAACTTTAGCTTTCCTCTGAAAATTAAGCTTGCGTCTAACTTGCAATCCCACTTATAAGCATCTCTAATATCAACAGGCATTAACTACCCTTAATATTCCATACTCGCTCTTTTAAATCCTTCCCCGGACGAAAATAAGCTACATAATGATCATCAACTTTCACATACTCACCTGTTTGCGGATTACGAGCATTCTGGCGACCTTTTCTTTTCCTGACTTCAAATGTACCAAAAGATCTAAACTCTATAACGTTATTAATACAAAGGCTATTCTTAAGCTCCTCAAAAAAAGCATCAACTACAAGTCTTATATATTTTTTCTCTAATTTTTCATTATTATTTTTAATATTCAAAGATATTTGGTCAACAATATCTGACTTGGTAATTTTGGGTCTTTTTGGAAAAGACATATACTAATTCCTTATTTTAATAATAAAATACTCAAACTTGATTTCTTACGCGCAGCTTTATTCCGATGAATTATTCTTTTCCTAGCAGCAGTATCTAATTTTTTTGAAACAAACTTGAAAAATTCCAAAGCTTCCTCTCTCCTCCCATCTCTTACCATACCAATACAACGCTTCTCGATCGTTCTCAACTCACTCTTAATACTTATATTTCTCAAATTCCTCTTTAAATTTTGCCTAGCTCTCTTTGATGCTGATGGATTATTCCCCAAACTAAACTCCTTAATACACCTAACATATTAATAACTAAATATATCAACTAATTTAAATATAGTCAATCATAAATTAGGTTAGTCTATTACAATATCTATCAACATAGGCAAAAGCTTTTTGCATTGAATAAGACATTCTGTGATCACTAATATATATCTTCTTTCCTTTTCCCTGGTGATTATAAACAAAAGATAAATAATCATCATCTATATCTACTTTGGAACTATTGACAAGCACATTGTCAAAAAATTTATAAAAGTATTCTCTCTTAGAAAATAATTTTCTCTCACAAATAGAATCTTCTCTAAACTCATAAAAAACAACCAAATTCTTCATACCCAGAACCTCACATATTAAAGCCTTAATATCAATCAACAAAATAAGCAGAAATATTATTATATTATCAAACGAGACATAATAAATAAATAAACTACTTAAAATTCGAAATAAAAGCATTGTTACATAACTTCCCGATACGTAATACCTTTTTGGAAACTCCTGAACCTTTACAATAAATAAATCAGCCCTGATGGCTTTAAGTTTCCTGAAAAACCCAACTAAATAGTCTTTCCTTAAAAAACAAACCTTTACTTTTTGCATATTATTTAAAGTCAAGATTAACATATTATCTAATAATCTCTTTTCAATCCACAAAATGTCATCAAAACTAAAATTAAGCTTGGAATAAAATTTTTTATAAAAAATCTTATTTCCTTTAAAATCAATTTCATAAAAATACTTTAAATAAGAAACTATCACAAAAACATTTATCAACATCAAAAAAAGTACAAAAATACCAAAAATATCTCTATATAGCAACATATAAAATATAGAAAAAATCATATTGAGGATAAAAATAAAAATTAATCTGACTGTATAAAAGAAAAATTCACCCATATTGATGATTATGACTTAAACATTAAATTTAAAGAAAATTATGTCACCGTCTTTTACCAAGTAGTCTTTTCCTTCAAGCCTAAGCCTCCCCTTCTCCTTTAAACCCTGCACACCTTGCAATTCAACTAAATCATCAAATGAATACACTTCAGCTTTAATAAAACCTCTCTGAAAATCACTGTGAATTATACCAGCAGCTTCAGGTGCTCTCATTCCATCCATAAAAGTCCAAGCTCGAACTTCCTGCACTCCTGCAGTAAAATAAGTCCTCAGACCCAAAGTATAATAAGTTTTTTGTATTAAATTACTAAGACCACTAGTCTTTATTCCAAGAGAGTCCAGCATCTCCATTCGATCATCACAATCCTCAATCTCTGCAAGTTCCGCCTCAAGCTTAGCACACAGAATTAAATAGTCATTACCTTCTCTTAAAGCAATATCCTTTACAATATCTGTATACTTATTACCACAAAGAGAATCCTCATCGACATTACAAACATATATAACCTTTTTAATAGTTAAAAGATTTAAAGACCTAATAAACTGATGTCCAAATTCATCAAACTCATATTCAATTGCCGGTTTAACATCCATCAAGTGCTTCTCAAGGCTTTTAAGCATTAAAACAATCATCCTTGAGTTCTCACTAACCTTCTTGTCAGCACTCTTCATATTTTTTTCATATTTTAAGATGTTTTTTTTCACAGTATCAAGATCTGCAAGACAAAGCTCTGTATTAATTGTGCTTATATCCCTCTCTGGGTTTACATCTCCATCAACATGAATAACTGCTCTATCTTTAAAACACCTAACAACATGCACAATAACAGATACTTCACGAATATTTGCCAAAAACTTATTACCAAGTCCTTCGCCTCTAGAAGCACCCTTAACAAGGCCCGCGATATCAACAAATTCCATTACGGCCGGTATAGTTTTTTTAGGAACAATTAAATTCGTAATTTTTGAAAGTCTCTCATCAGGTATTTCTACTACCCCTATATTTGGCTCAATAGTACAAAAAGGATAATTAGCAATTTCCGATTTTGATGCAGTCAAGGATGAAAACAAAGTAGATTTGCCCACGTTGGGCAACCCCACTATTCCCGCATTAAGTGCCATAAACAAAACTCCACAGGTAAAATATAGCCTAAAATCTAATTAACAAAATATGCAAATTCGCCTCTCCCTGTCTGCTGATTAAAATTTACCTCAACAGAAAGATTGAAGTACCCATTAGGATCCTGAGGACCTGGATAATCATATTCAAGTAAATAAGTCCCTGTCTTTTGTTCCATCATTAAGTCATAAACCTTAGACACTCCTTCATAAGATGAAAAAGGAATAACAGCACCACCAGTCTCATTTACTAAATACTGTAATTTAGGATCAACAGGATTATTTCCAAACAATATTAAATAAAATCTAATATCGTTGTTCTTGTAATAACTTAAAATAGTGTCTGTAGAATACCTGTCAAAAGCCGAACGACTTAAAGCTCCATTACTAAAATAAAGTACAGATCTTTTTGAACTTCTTGACATAAGCTCAGAACCAGCAAGCTTAAGACTAATATCAGTCTTAACATAAGTTGAATCATAATTTCCAAGAGAATTTGTCTTATTAATAGTGTCAACTATGCTCTCAATATTATCTATTAAAGGCACACTTGTTGCGTTAACAAAGCTAAATCTCTTATTATTGCTAGCCTTAACAAGAGTATTTACACTCATAATCTGCTCTGCTTCATAATTTTTCATAGCAAAAGATTTATCAAAAACAATTGCAATATCCATATCATTAGAAGTATTTACATCATAAACAACCTTAGGTTTAACTATGTAATATTCTTCATTGGCAATTGCAAAATTTTCACTCTTAAGACCTATGATCGGCAGACCACTCCTACTACTAACATTAAGTTCAACATAAATCTTAGGACCCCCAACTCTATTTACTCGTCTCACATCGACACTTAGACTGTCATAAATACTAATATCACTCTTATAAACTGAAATCTTAGCATTATCAAAATCTGAAACAATCATTTGATTATTGACATCAAGAATTGAAGACGAAATTTTTGAATCAATATTATCTGACTTTAAAAGCTTAACAAGCGTTTTACCTAAAACGCTGTACCTATAAACTCCATGCCTTGAAGATATAATAATACTATTGCCTGTAAAATCACTACTAAGACCCTCTATTTCTTCAATAGAAGTCTGGACAGAATATAAATGATTACCACTAGTATCAAACACCTCAATAGAATTCTTAAGAGTATCGGCAACATAAATATTTCCATTTAAATATGTAATACCTGTAGGTCCTAAGAGTCCCATATATCCAACTGTTTTAACGCCAAAATGTAAAATAAAATTACCCTCAACATCAAACTTACTTATTCGCTTATTTCCCCATTCACTAACATAAATATAATCTCTATCATCAACAGTCATATACTGAGGGGCAAGTAATTCGCCAGCTCCCGTTCCCTTTTTGCCAATTGAACCTCTTTTAATGCCTAGAGCCTTGTCATAAATGCCAATCCCATCGCTTGAATAAAGTGTCACATAAAGTAACCCCCCAAGCTCAATTACATCATAAGGCGATTTTAAATAATTAATTCCATCCTTCACTAAAACATTAATATTATTGTTAGCATCAAAATGCAATATCTCATTTCCCACAAAATTAACAGCGTAGTATCCACCATATTTATCGGCTTTCAAAGATGTAATCTGATACCCATCCGGTCTTCTATAAATAGAATTATCAAGAGAAGCCACTCGAATAAGTCTTTCAACATCCAGTTCATTACTTAAGAATATACCTCTTCTCTGTTCAATCGTAGAGATTAACTGTCTAAGATATGAAACCTTATAA
Source organism: Candidatus Borreliella tachyglossi (assembly GCF_003076595.1). Lineage (NCBI taxonomy): Bacteria > Pseudomonadati > Spirochaetota > Spirochaetia > Spirochaetales > Borreliaceae > Borrelia > Candidatus Borrelia tachyglossi. The sequence goes on from NZ_CP025785.1 coordinate 245,922, forward strand.
CCCTGAGATTCTAAATTTCGCCACTCCATCAAAGCTTCTTCAATATATCCTAACCTATAATAAACATTACCTATCCAAAAATGATAATCGAGATTGCTTGGGTCAAAACTTAAAACCTTCTTAAGGGATAATAAAGCATCATCATAGAACCCGTTATTGTAAGAATTAAGAGCCCATTTAAATTCTTCCTTAGCATCTTTATTTGTAACTATCCCCTGAGAACTTAAAATAAATGCACTCCCAAAAAGCAAAACAATTACATTAAAAATTAACATAATTTTTCTTATCTCTAAGCAAATACCATACACGCTTAGTACTATTACAAAAACCATATTATATATTATACTATGCAATGTTGCATATTAACACCTGAATTACTATGTAATATATTGCTATACAATAAAGAAGAGGAAAAATGAAAACAAGATATTTTTGGCTAGCTGCATTCTCTGGAATCCTTACAACTCTGGCAATTTCAAACGAAATAAACAACATAGGATATTCAACTGTTGGTTTGGTTGCATATATACCACTTTTTATTGCATTAATTAAGACAAAAGACAAAAACACTCTAATTGGTCTAACAGTCTTTTATTTTTTAATAGCTAACAGCTTACAAAATTTTTGGCTTGCATTCTTTCATTCATTCGGAATATTTACATTCCTCGGAGAAGTACTAGGATATGTCCCGTATTCTTTGGCTTTAGGATACTTACTCTATTATGCCTTAAAAGCTTTCAAAAATAAAATACTAACCTTAGCTATACTTTTTACATTTTATGACTACTCCAAGTCAATTGGCTTCCCAGCATATCCTTGGGGATTCTCAGCATTTATGGTTCATAATTTTAATGACCTCATACAAGTAGCTGACATTTTTGGAGTCTTTTTTGTATCCTTTGTTGTTTACTTTTTCAACGCAGGACTTGCAAATTTTTTCATAGAACAAAGCAAAATAAATACATTAAGTACATTATTATCTATATTATTAATAAGCTTCTCTTTTACTTACGGAATCGTTAAAAAAATAGAAATAAATCCAATCTTAAATAAAGAAATAGACACGCTAAATATTGCAGCAATTCAACTTAATATTGACCCTTGGTTGCCTGGAAATCATAAAGAAGGAATTAAAAGATCACTTAAACTTACAAAACAAGCTCTACAAGAAAATCCAAACACAGAGCTTGTACTCTGGAGTGAGGGGGTGTTAACCTTTCCATTTGATTCTTACATAAACCATATTTATCATAACTCAGAATTACTTAAATTATACGATGCGATACATGAGCTAATCGTTGAAAGCAAAGCTCACTTTGTTATCGGATCACCTTCCAATGCAGATGAAAAGCTAGGAATACATCACAATTCAGTTTATGCAATAAAACCTAATCTTCATATAGAAAATATATATTCTAAAATATTTTTAGTTCCATTTGCAGAAAAGGTACCATTTTACAACCATGAATTTATAAGAGAATTTTTCTTTAAAAACTTTGGGATTGTGGGACAAATTAACGGAAACAAACTTGAAATATTCAAACTAAAGAAATTCAATGCAGGTCTCCTAATATGCTATGATGACGCGTTTCCCGATCTTGCAAGGGCTTATAAAAAACAAGGTGCAAATCTACTGTTAAATTTCTCAAATGATTCTTGGTCAAAGACAAATTCATCAGAATGGCAACACTTTGTAGTAGCAAAATTTAGAAGCATAGAAAATGGCATTAAAACCATTAGAGCCACAAACTCTGGAATAACTACCGTAATAAATGAATATGGAGAGAATCCCCAAACCTTAGAAACATTTAAAGAAGAATATCTGATATCAAAAATAAAATTGTCTCCAATATTTACAACACTTTATGAATACATTGGAGACTTATTTATATACGCTCTAGCAATAGCAATCGTAATAATGGCATTAAGATTTTACTTTATTGAAGAGAGTATCCATTTATCACCTTGCTGTGCAAAACCTAAAGTCTGAACACCCCCACTCCAAAATGGAATACCTTTAGTAACATTATTTTTCTTAGTCTTAACTTGAACATTATAAGAAGCATCTTTACCCTTTACAATCTTTAAAGATCTTAGGTCATAAAAATCATCAACTGAAAGGTAATCTAAATCATCCTTATTAACACCTCCCGAAGCTCTCTTTAAACCTGCAATAAAGCTATCCCTAGATTCAACCTTTTCTGAAATTTTAACCTCATCGGCCATAATAGAATTAAGCAATCCAAGATTTTGTAAAACAAGCGCCCTTGCAAATTTATTAAATTGAAATTTAACTGCTTGTTCTTTATGCCTTTCTCTCTCCCTCTCGGCAATATACCTTATTTTAGGAGCATTTGTTATCTCATTGATCTCAATTATATCATGAGCTATCCCTGGAATATCATCAAGTCTAATATCCTCAAGCGCAAGGGATCTGGTCTCACCATCCTCCCCTAAGCTCATTTTAGAATCAATTTCTTCTATAGCCACCTTAAGATCAATTTCTTCTCTCAATCTCGGATAAATTTCTAAAGCCTTTTTTTGAAAATTTTTACCCTTAGCAACCTTGCCAACATCAATGTATCTCTGCCCAACCTCATGATAAAAAATAGCAAGTTCCTTTTGTTTATCATCAATTACAGAGCTACTTGCAAACAAATTTACAAAAGCCAAATAAAAATTTAAAAATACTACTAATTTCCTCATGCCAACCTCCAAAAAACCTTCCCAAAAAATAAACATAAGCATTAAGTCGTAAATTAATTATATTACAAGTTTATCCTTAATTAAAGATATGAGCTTACTTTTGTTATCATCATCGAAAATATTTATACGATCGTATTCAACTTTCACCTTAGGAGACAAATTATAATTATCATACCAACTTAGATACCTCTGATTTAACCCTTCAAGATACTCTCTAGGGATCCCTGTCTCAAAATTTCTATTTCTATTCTCAATTCGACGCTCAACCTCTTCAATACTACAATCAAGATAAATCATTAATATAGGTCTCTGAGAATGCTCCAACATATTATCAAGTAAATTAATATATATTCTATATTCATCCTCAGAAATATATCCACCATCATTTAAAAGAGTAGCAAAGACACGATCCCCATAAATAGATCTATCAAGTATGCCTCGTTTAGCTCTAAAAATGCTCTTTATAAGCTTAAATCTTTCATTTAGAAAATTAATCTGAACTGGAAAAGCCCACCTAGACTTATCTTTATAAAATTTATCTAATATAGACAACGTAAATTCATCGCTCAGCTCACTGTAAAAAGGAATATCAAGCTCCTTAGACAGAATATTTCCAAGAGTAGTTTTTCCTACCCCAATTAAACCCTCAATTATAATCACCAAATTTACCTCCAAAATTCATAAGCAATACTCATAATAGTTAAAAGCTAAAATTATTTAAACACCTAAAATATAAAATAGCAACCAACAAAAGCTCTTAAAAAAGAATCAAATATTATTGTATTTGGAATTTCTTTAAATCATTGACATTATTTACAATAAAAAATAATATGTCTAATATAAGATGCTCTATATATTGTGGTGCTAAGCTTGGGAGAATATTAATGAATATCAAAGCCGTAGTAACCGATTTAAATGGTACACTATTACTACCTAGTGGTACAATGGGGAGCTTTACAAAACAAGTCATTAATCAACTCATCAGGGAAGGAAAAAAGTTTTTCATTGCCACAGGGAGAAGCAAAAACGAAATAAAAGAATTAATCACAAGCTTCCATCTACACGAAACAAACTATATAACTCTTAATGGAGGAAGAGTTTACGACTATAATTGGCAAGAACTCATAAGTTATGATCTTGCACCTTTAATCGCAGAAGATATATTATCGGGCAAAAAATCTAGATACAAAGACTTTATTCATTGCATATATAAAATAGAAAATCAAGAAGACAAACTCTACGTAGATATGCACGATTTGCACAAAATTAACGCAGAAGACAATCTTATTGATAAATCAAATAGAAAATTCGAAAATATAGAAATATTTGCAGACTACAATAACATTGCTGCCATAATAATAGGTAATCGAGAAGATAAACTATTAGAATATGAAAATTCCCTGCTACAAAAACACAAATGTAATATCAACACTTTTCTCTCAAATCCCACAACTCTTGAAATAGTAGATATTGGAGCCTCAAAGGGAAAGGCACTAAAAGCAGCAACAAACCAATATAAAATAGAATTAAACGAAATTATTGCATTTGGGAATGGGTTTAATGACCTTGATATGTTAAGCACATCTGGAAAAGGTGTTATGACAGAGAATGCAAATGAAAGATTAAAAAAAGCACTTCCTAACATTGAAATCATTGCTCCGAGCTGGAATGAATCTGTTGCTCACTATATAAACAATAATATTTTATTAAATCCAATTAAGATTTCAGAAAGTTAATTTTAAGTTAGACTTTATATAAATCTAAGGAGGTTAAAATATGGTTTATACACGATTTAAAGAATTTACTTCAGAATTTTTAGGCACATTTATTCTTCTTGCACTTGGAACAGGTTCTGTAGCAATGGCAACCCTATTCCCATCAAGTCCAACTGTAGCAGGAGAAATAATAAAGGGAGGCTATACAAATATAGTATTTGGCTGGGGTTTAGCTGTAACATTTGGGGTTTACACAGCTGCAAGAATTAGTGGTGCCCACCTAAATCCTGCTATTAGCATTGGACTAGCTGCTACTGGAAAATTCCCGATGCCAAAACTTTTCCACTACATTGTAGCACAAATACTTGGAGCATTTACTGGTGCTTTAATGACACTAGTGGTATTCTACCCTAAATGGATAGAAATAGATCCTACACTTGAAGCTACTCAAGGAATTTTATCAACTTTCCCTGCCGTTCCTGGCTTCTTACCTGGATTTATTGATCAAATATTTGGAACATTCTTATTGATGTTTTTAGTTCTAGTTGTTGGGAAATTTGTAAAAGAAGGTGCTGACAATCCATTCTTTCCTTTCATCATTGGAGCAATAGTGTTAGCTATTGGAATAAGTTTTGGAGGAATGAATGGCTATGCTATTAATCCAGCAAGGGATTTTGGACCAAGATTAGTACTACTGATGGCAGGTTTTAAAAATCACGGTTTTGATGACCTTAACGTATTCATTATCCCTATATTAGGTCCAATAATTGGCGCCATTTTAGGTGCTATGGTCTACGGATTTACTTTAGAAGATAAAGAAAAATCCTAAGTATAATCTACATAACATTAGTTATACAAATAATATAAAGAAGGAGAAAATATTATGAAATACATCCTATCTATTGACCAAGGTACAACTAGCTCAAGAGCAATAGTATTTGACAAGAATGCAAACATAAAAGGACTCGCACAAAAAGAATTTACACAAATCTACCCAAAACCAAGTTGGGTTGAGCATGACCCCAACGAGATATGGGGATCCCAACTAGGAGTTATGGCAGAAGCTTTAGCAAACGCAAGGGCTTTTCCCAATGAAATTGCAGCAATTGGAATTACAAACCAAAGAGAAACCACAATTGTTTGGGACAGAAGCACGGGTCAACCAATTTATAATGCAATAGTCTGGCAAGACAGAAGGACGTCATCAATTTGCGATGAACTTAAAGCAGAAGGAAAAGATAAAATTATCTTACAAAAAACAGGTCTTGTATTAGATGCTTACTTTAGTGGTACAAAAATAAAATGGATACTAGACAATGTTGCAGGAGCAAGAGATCGAGCTGAAAAGGGGGAGTTGTGTTTTGGCACAGTAGATACCTGGATAATCTGGAACCTCACTAAAGGCAAACTACATATTACAGATTATTCTAATGCATCAAGAACTCTACTTTTAAATATTAAAACACTTAAATGGGATGAAGAGCTGCTTACAATTCTAGGCATACCAAAAGCAATTTTACCTGACCTTAAACAAAGCTCTGAAGTGTATGGCAAAACTGACCCCTCCATGTTTGGAAAAGAGATTATTATTTCAGGAATTGCAGGAGATCAATTTGCAGCGACATTCGGACAAGCATGCCTTAAAAAAGGAATGGCTAAGAACACCTACGGAACAGGGTGCTTTGCTACTGTTAACATCGGAAAAGAAGCTGTTATTAATGATAAAAACCTTTTAACTTCAATTGCATGGGGAAGAAAAAATTCAGTAACTTATGTTCTTGAAGGGAGCGTTTTCATTGGAGGGGCTGTAATTCAATGGTTAAGAGATGGTCTAGAACTATTCAGGAAAAGTTCTGATGCAGAAGCGCTTGCAGCGTCAGTAGATAACAATGGAGGGATTTATTTCGTGCCAGCATTTGTAGGACTTGGGGCACCTCATTGGGATTCTTACGCCAGAGGCACAATTGTTGGACTCACAAGAGGATCCACAAAAGCACACCTTACAAGAGCGGCTCTTGAAAGTATTGCACTGCAAAGTTTTGATGTATTAACCGCAATGAAAAACTCTATTGAAGATCTTGAAATACATGAAGTAAGAGTTGATGGAGGTGCTAGTCAAAATAACTTACTCATGCAATTTCAAGCTGATATTTTACAATGTAATGTTGTCAGACCAAAAATTACAGAAACAACTGCTCTTGGTGCTGCTTATTTGGCAGGGCTTGCTGTAGGGTATTGGGAAAGTGCTGAAGAGATCACAAATCTTTGGCAATCAGATAAAATCTTTGAGCCTTTGATGGAAAAAAGCAAAAGAGAAGATTTGCTCTATAATTGGGACAAGGCCATTAGTAGAGCAAAAGCCTGGATTAAATAACATTTAATTTAACTAGTCTGTCAATAATTTGTTCAGACTAGTAGGTTTAATTTCTATAGAAATATCAATAAACATAATGGAGATATAAAGTATGAAAAGGTTGTTTAATTTTCTCAGTCCAGCACCACACATAAAGAGAGTGGATAAAGAATCAGAGGATTCACTATACAAAAGATTAAGGCTGCAAGTATTTATTTCAATATTCATTGGATATGCCGGATTTTATTTAACGAGAAAGATTTTCTCATTTGCTATGCCAGAGCTTGAAAAAGAAGGTTTTGGAAAAGGTCAACTAGGCATAATTCTATCTGGCGTTTCAATTGCATATGGATTCTCTAAATTTATTATGGGCAATGTCTCAGACCGAAGCAATCCTAGATATTTCCTATCACTAGGATTGCTTTTAACAGCGGTGATTACCATTACATTTGGATTATTTCCATGGAACTTAATTGATACCACAACGGCCGTAGTATTAATGTTCATTTTAATGTTCTCAAACGGATGGGTACAGGGCATGGGATGGCCTGCATGTGGGCGGACTATGGTTCACTGGTGGTCAACAAAAGAGAGGGGGATAACGGTCGCAACCTGGAATGTAGCTCACAATACAGGAGCAGCCTTTTCAGGGATAATATCATCTTGGGCTTTACTCCACTTTAATGAATGGCAAGCTGTACTTTATGTTCCAGCAGGTCTGGTGGTAGGAATTGCAATATTCGTCATGCTTACCCTAAGAGATACACCTCAATCTGTAGGACTACCTCCAATTGAAGAGTACAAAAACGATTATCCTGAAGATTACACACAAAGTGCAGAAAAAGAGCTTAATGCAAAAGATATATTCATAAAATATGTTTTCAATAACAAGCTACTATGGTATATAGCCATTGCTAATGTCTTTGTATACTTTATCAGATACGGCATTCTGGACTGGGCACCCACATATCTCTCGCAAGTAAAGCATTTTTCCATCAAAGATTCCGGATGGGCCTATTCCCTTTATGAGTTCTCAGCCATTCCTGGAACAATACTTTGTGGATGGATATCTGACAAAGTTTTTAAAGGAAGAAGAACAGAGACTGGAATACTATTCATGGCTGCTACTCTTATTACGGTAATTATCTATTGGCAACTTCCAGAAAATACTCCAACGCTTACAACTCTTCTTTTAGCAATAATAGGATTCTTAATTTACGGTCCTGTTATGCTCATTGGCCTTCATGCTCTTGATCTTGCTCCAAAAAAGGCTGCAGGTACTGCCGCAGGATTTACAGGACTATTTGGATACATAGGAGGATCTGTTGCTGCTAGTGCCATTACAGGTTTTGTATTGCAATACTTTAATTGGGATACCTATTTTTATCTACTAATTAGTTCATGCATACTTGCAATAATATTTATAAGCCTAACATTTAGGCAAGAGAAGAGAATGAATGGTAATAGTAATAATAAAAGAACATAGTCATTATGTCGAATAAAAGGCTAGAGGTTAAAGAGTGCATAGTTTAGTACTAATAAAGAGGTTACAAAATGAAATTAATAAAACAATTATTAATGGTTGCAATGAATACACTTTTTGTTCTTTCCTGCGGGAATGAACAAATAAGCATAAATAAACCATCACCACTAGTTATAGCTCACAGAGGTGCTAGTGGATATTTACCAGAACATACTTTAGAAGCTAAAGCATATGCTCATGCTCTAGGGGCTCACTACTTAGAGCAAGATATCGTTTTGACAAAAGATAACGTTCCTATTATAATGCATGACCCAGAGATTGACACAACAACAAATGTTGCAGAGATATTTCCTGGAAGAGCTAGAGAAGATGGAAGATACTATTCTGTTGACTTTACGCTAGATGAACTCAAGTCCCTAAGACTCAGCGAAAGATTTGATCCCAAAACTGGCAAACCAATATATCCTAACCGTTTTCCCTTAAATGAATATAATTTCAAAATTCCAACCTTAGAAGAAGAAATACAATTCATACAAGGACTCAACAAAAGTACAGGTAAAAATGTTGGAATTTACCCTGAAATCAAAAAACCTTTCTGGCATAAGCAACAAGGCAAAGATATATCTAAAATTACAATAAAGATTCTAAACAAATATGGGTATAAGTCAAAAGAAGATAACATATACCTTCAAATATTCGACTTTGACGAACTAAAAAGAATAAGGGAAGAGCTTAGATATCAGGGAAAATTGATATTGCTTATTGGAGAAAATAATTGGAATGAAGCTCCAACAGACTATGAATACATCAAGTCAGAAGAAGGTATGGCAGAGGTTGCAAAATACTCTGATGGAATTGGGCCTTGGATACCTCAAATTATAGCTGATGGCAAAGTGACAGGTCTTGTAACCTTAGCACATAAACACAAGATGGAAATTCACCCTTATACATTTAGAATTGACGCATTGCCTTCATATGTAAAAGATGCAAATGAGTTGCTAAACCTACTATTCAATAAGGCAGAAATAGACGGAATATTTACGGATTTTCCTGATATAGTATTGAATTTTGTAAAAAAATAATACAATTATTAATAAGGAGAATGTTTAATTTTTATGAGTAAAAATGATAAAAAAGAATTGAAAGACCTTGATAATCAAGCCTTTGATTTAATAATAGTTGGTGGGGGAGCAACTGGTCTTGGTATTGGAATAGATTCCATTACTAGAGGATATAAAACTTTACTTATTGAAAAATTTGACTATGCAAAAGGAACATCCTCTAGATCAACCAAGTTAATACATGGAGGAGTAAGATATTTGGCTCAGTTTAATATCCCTTTGGTAAAAGAAGCACTCCATGAGAAAGCTTTGCTTGAACAAAACGCACCCCATTTAGTTCATGAGTGTGCCTTTGTTACTCCTATATACAACATTTTAAGTCTACCTTACTACTACCTCGGATTAAGCTGGTATCATAACCTTCTTGGATCGCATAAAAAGTCTAAGTATAAAACAAGGTTATTATCAAAATCTGAGACAATAAAGAAAATTCCAAATATTAAAACTGAGGGTCTTAAATGCTCTGTTGTATATTATGATGACTCTTTTGACGATGCTAGAATGGCAATAAGTATGCTTAGAACTTTTACTGAAAAAGGTGGTTTTGCTTTCAATTATGCAGAACTTGTAAGTTTCACCAAAGAGAATGGCAAAATATCAGGTGCTGTTATTAAAGACAGAATGACTGAAGAGGAAGCTATTATTAAGAGTAACTGCATAATCAATGCAACAGGAATTTTTGCAGATGCGATTAGAAAGTTAGATGATACTAATGCACCTAGTATTATCAGACCTTCTCAAGGAACACATTTAATAATTAAAAAAGATAAATTTAATACAGACTGCGCAATGCTTATCCCCAAGACAAGTGATAATCGAGTTTTGTTTGCTGTACCTTGGCATGATGGAATTGTTTGCGGAAGTACAGATGTCTCAATAGACAAAATTGAGGAAGAGCCTAAGAGTCTAGAAAGTGAAATTAAATTTATAATAGACAATATGAATAATTATCTAAATCATAAAATAAGCAGAAATGATGTCCAAAGTGTTTATACAGGTATCAGGCCACTAATCATCGATCCTCAAGGAGAGCAGAATACCTCAAAAATATCAAGAGACGAGAAAATATTTGTCTCAGATTCAAACCTTATTACAATTGCTGGTGGAAAATATACTACTTACAGAAAGATGGCTGAGAAAACCTTAAAAAAAGCAATAGAAAATAACTTAATATCTAATTCAACTTCTATTACAGAAAACTTAAAGTTGCACGGATACCTAGAAAAGGAAGAGGTACTTAGCATGCCTGAGCCTTTTAGAGTTTATGGAAGTGATTTCCAAACCTTAAGTAAGATGGAAGGCTTTAATAATAAGATCCATGCAGACTTACCATTAAATGAAGCTCAAATATCCTTCGCTATTGAATTCGAACAAGCAAAAACTGTAGAAGACATACTATCAAGAAGAACCCGATCACTGCTACTGAATGCAAAAGCTACAATTGAAGCTACACCAAGGATTGCTGAAATTATGATGCATAAACTTGGTAAATCTGAAGAATGGAAAAATGAACAAATAAAAAGCTTTACAGAGATAGCAAAAAAATATTTAGTTTAGTTAAAGGGGGGTATCAAATAATCCTCCTTATTTTCAAATATTTCATTCTCAAGTATCCATCAACCTATTATTCTATAGAATCAAACAGCTACTTTTAGCTACCCTTTTATACAAGATGTGTCAATTTTTCTACCAATCCTATTAATCTTACATAAAGGCAGCATAACAACTTTGAAATAATAACAGAATAACTAAAGAATAAAACATGCATAAACCTTGCATACTTAGAACACTCCTTCTTTAACTATATCCATATAAAAATAAAACCTTGTCAAGGTGTACACCATATTTCATAAAAATCAAATCATAGTATTTAAATGACATAAGACATCATAGTTCATAAATTAACGACCTAATCATCTAAAAAAGCATGTAGGTTTAACATAACGACAATACTTAACTTTAAGTACATATCTCGCCCTCATCTAAGCAAATTTACAAGCAACCCTTGAATTTCTTCAAGACTACTTAAAAGTTTAATCTGAGAACCTTGATTTTGCAAAACCGAATATGCAAGCTTATCAAGCTTTTCATTAATAATTTTAACAATACGATATTTTGGTCTCTTTAATTCTCCAACACTACCTCCCTTTTGCTCTTTTATAGAAATAGAAGATGGCAAAACAATAGACAAAAATTCTGCTATAGTTTTTTTATAAAAAATTACATTTTGACGAGAAGGCTCACTTAAGAGTCTTTCACCAATATCGTTGATCTCGTCTAACATATTCTTGATAAAATCAAGATTAAATTCCCCATTTTCAAGAAAGATAAAATGCTTGTCTTCTCTTATAAGCTCAGATTTAAATATCGAAGAGAAGACGCTTGGCCTGCCAATATCAACTTTTTTCCTACTCTTCTTATAATCTTTTGACTCAAGATTTAAAGCTCCTGCAATTAAATTATTAATCTTCATCTATCTTACTCATGCCACTAAACAAATAATTACCTTCCTCATCAGCTTTAGTACTCCTATCTGCTTCCTTTCCCTTCATTCCCTTATTCACTTCAATTAAAATATCCTCATCAACCTTATAAGAACCTGTATAAATAAATACATCTTTTTCAGCAAGTCCAAGACTTCCAGTACCAATATTCATATATCCATCAATAATAGCTCCCTCTTCAACCTCAATTGATCTGCATGAAATATTCCCGATAATACATCCTGACCCAAAAATCTTAATTTTGTTGCTAGCATGAATATTTCCAAGAACTATCCCAGAAACAACAACCTCATTAGCATTAATATTTGACTTAATCCGTCCTGTTTCACCAACTATGACCCTTTTAGTAGAATTAATAGCTCCAATAAAATCACCATCAATTCGAATAAAATTATTTGAATTTAACTCCCCTTTAAAAAAATCATCCTTTCCAATTATTGTCTTTATTTCATCAAAAAGAAAAGTTGAAGAAACTTTATTATTCTTTTTTAAACTCAAAAAATTTAACATCTATTTTGAAGCTCCCGTTGCTAAATTTAAATACATATCAGGATTTACAACTTGAGACCCTATTCGAACCTCATAGTGAAGATGAGGTCCTGTTGAATACCCCGTCTGACCAAGAAAGCCAATTATTTGCCCTTTCTTAACATAGGAACCCTTAGTAGCATTTAAACGAGACATATGCGCATAAAGAGTTGAGAGTCCATACTTATGTTTAATTTGAACAAAGTTACCATAACCTGTTGATTGATAACTAGCTCTAACAATCTCACCATCAGCAGCTGCCACAATAGCGGTGCCAATTCTTACCCCTGCAAGATCTATGCCCTTATGAATATACCACTGCCTAGTAAAAGGCTCAACAGCCGGTCCAAAATGCAAAGAAATAATACCATCACCTTTAACAATAGGCCAAAGCGAAGGAATATCATCTAGTAATTTATTTTGAGAATGAAGTAATTTAACTATGCTCTTAAGAGGAGGAATTGAACCCTCTATTGTATCTTTAACATTTTTAAGATCACTCAATTCTTTGATTGCATTAGCATCCAATACTTGCAAATCAAGAAAATCAGCAAGATCCCCATCTAACTTGTTCCGACTCATATCAATATTACTTTCCTTTATTTTTAAGGAAACTCTAAGCTCATCTAAAATTTTAGAAAAATTACCAGCAACAGAATTAATTTCTACAACTGTGTTCCTAAAATCCTCAATCTCAGATTCCGCAAGTGAATAATTCTTCTCAGTAGACTTAACAATCGATTTAAGAGTAACATAATTAACAGCAAGCAAAACAAATCCCACAAAAATAACAAGAAAAAATAAAAAAAATAGAAATAAAGTTAAGAAAGAAATTTTTATATTCCTAATATCTCCTTTAACATGAGGAATAATCATAAAGCTAATATTTTGTCTAAAAAAAGAATAAACATTATTCAGGAGATTAAAGAAAGAATTAAAACCTACATAAAACCCCTTAACCAATCCCTTAAAAAACAATATAATTTTAAATATTATTTTGTCTTTCATCATAAATTCCTCACCACTAATTTGTAAAGCTTCCAAAGCACTTAAAACCCATTTTCAAGCCTAGCAATTTTTATTAAACATCAATTATTGGATAAGCGATACTAAATATCACAATTACTTCCTAACCAATCATTATCTCATATTATTTTACAAATTAATCTCTACAAATACTTATAATGGTAGCACACACTAACCCAACTAAAAATATACAAACAAACACAAATGATTTACTATTATATACAATGAAAACATTATTTTTTGCAACTACTAATATAAACAAAATAAATGAAGTAAAAAAGATTTTAAATATACCTAACATTAAACTAGAAATTCCTAAAAATTTTGATGTACAAGAGACAGGTAAAACTTTTCAAGAAAATTCTTTACTAAAAGCAAAAGCTTTATTTGAAATTCTGGGTAGAAAACAACATGTTTTTAGTGAAGATTCTGGGTTATGCATTGAAGCCTTAAATCTGGAACCTGGAATTTATTCTAAAAGATATGACAAACATAAATTAGGAAAGAAACTTAGCACTAATGAAAAAAATCAACTCATTATAGATTTAATGAAGCATAAAAAAAATAGAACTGCTTATTTCGTATGTAGCGTTAGCTACATCTCTGTAGATGGAGCAATAACCAACTTTGAAGGTATGCTTCATGGTAGCATCGCTCTGGATTTTGATTACTACCAAAAGAATGGATTTGGATACGACCCAATCTTTTTAACTCATAACAATGAAAGACTAAGTGGGCTGAGTCTTTCAGAAAAAAACAAAATATCTCACAGAGGAATTGCATTTGCTAAATTTAAAGAATTTATAACGCAATCCTTAGCTTAAGGTCAAAATTTAGTAATCATATCACACATAAAGTTTGCGATTTATTGTAAATTTAAAAGCAAAGATTTAAAATAGTTATTATTAATTATTACAGGTGATGTCCATTAAAACTAAAGGAGAAAATTTAATGATAGACAGATGCAAAGTTAATGAAAATGATAAGTGGGATTTATCTTCTCTATTTACAAGTGCCGAAGAATATAAAAAAAAAATCAAAGAAATAAAATTAAAGCTTCAAGACTTCAAAAAATATGAAAATCTAGAATTTGATATTAACATATTTAAGCAGGCGTTAAATGAGTATTATGAAATTGAAGAAGAACTGGAGCGAACAACATATTATACTCATATCCAACTAGAAACAGATATAAGTGATAAAAACTCAAATGAGCTTCGTGCAATGAATGTTAACCTAGAAACAGAAGCATCCAATGCTATTTCATTTTTTATTCCCAAAATATTAAAAACAGATCTAAGACAAATAAAAGAGTGGCTTGAGGACATAGAACTTAAAGATAAAAAAATAGCCATTGAAAAAATACTCAGATCAAAAGAGCACATTTTAAGTGAAAGCGAAGAGAAAATACTTGCCAACTACACATCTCTTTATTCATCTTATAATGATATATTCTCTTCATTAACAAATGCCGACATGGTATTTGGTGAAATTGATGGCAAGCCTTTAACTAATTCCACCTACAGCTTATTCCTTCAGAATGAAAATCAAGAAATACGAAGAGAAGCTTTCATAAAATTTTACAAAGAATATAAAAAACATGAAAATACATTAGCCAGCATTTTAATTGCTGATATAAATAAAAATAAATTTTTGGCCAAAACAAGAAAATTTGAAGACACTATTTCAATGAATCTTTTTCAAAACAATATTGACAAGAAAGTTTATACAAATTTAATTGAAACAGTTAATGAAAACTTGTCCGTACTTCATGAATATTACGAATTTAGAAAAAACGCACTCAAACAAGATTATCTTAACCACTATGATGTTTATGTTCCTCTAACAAAAGACACTAAATTTAAAAATTCCTTCAAAGAATCTTGTGATATAATCTTAAACTCTCTTGAAATATTAGGAAGTGAGTATACCGAAGTGCTTAGAAAAGGATTTTTTGAAGAGCGTTGGGTTGACATATATGAGAATAAAGGAAAAAGATCAGGTGCTTTTAGTGCTGGCTCGTACAATGGCAAACCTTATATACTAATGAACTACAAAGATGAATCAATAAGAGAAATGTTCACCTTGGCTCATGAGGCCGGACATTCCATGCATTCTTACTTCAGCATCAAAAATAATCCATTTCCTCACTATCGATATTCTATTTTTGAAGCAGAAATAGCATCCACAGTAAATGAACAAATACTTGCAGACTACCTACTCAAGAGCGAAAAAGATATTGAAAAAATAAAATATATTAAACTAAGCCAAATCGATGACTTACTTGCAACATTCTTTAGACAAACAATGTTTGCTGAATTTGAATATATTATTCATGAAATGATTAATAAAGACGAACCAGTGGTAAAAGATACACTAAAAACAACTTACACACTCTTACTTAAAAAATATTTCGGCCCAAGTCTTAAGTTTGAAGAAAATAGCCCTCTTGAATGCCTTAGAATCCCTCATTTCTACTCACCATTCTATGTATATCAATATGCAACAGGAATTACAGCAGCTCTTTTGATATATGAAAATATAAAGAATAACAAAAAAGATGCAACTAAAAATTACATAGGATTTTTAAAGACAGGAGGTTCAAAATATCCCTTGGAATCTTTAAAAGTTGCCGAAGTTGATTTAACTTTAAAATCAACAATAAAAAATACAATTAATATATTTAAAGAACGTCTCGAGAATGTGAAGAAATTATTCTAATAAAGGAGCGAGTTTTTGAAAAACTTAAATCTTATTTTAGCTTGGACAGTACATATTTTAACGGCCTCTGGACTAATAGTTAGTCTTTATTCAATAATCTCCATAATAAATGGAGATTATTCCCTTTTATTAAATCTTACAATTATTGGGCTCTTTATTGATGGAATTGATGGAACACTAGCAAGAAAATTTAAGGTAAAAGACTTAATACCAACAATAGACGGTGCTTTACTGGACAATATTGTAGACTATATAAACTACACATTTATTCCCACAATATTTCTTTATTACGGCAACTTCATAAGAAATGAATACAAAATAATGATTTGTATTGGAATTTTATTTGCATCAGCATACCAATTTTCAAGAACAGATTCAAAAACTAGCGATGATTACTTTAGAGGATTTCCATCCTTATGGAATTTTCTAATAATTTTTAACATAATCTTTACTGTAAAAGAAATTACAAATCTTATTATCATACTAGCATGTATTGCTCTCAGTTTCGCACCTATTAAATTTATTTACCCAACAAAAACAAAAGAATTTAAGTATTTAACAATTTTTTTAACAATAATAACTTCTTTCACAATAATCCTTACAATCTTTGCAAGATTGCCAGAAGTCTATTTAGATGTATCAAAAATATTAATATTTTTTTACCTTACATACATAATCTTAGTTAGCATATACCTAAATTACACAACAGGGAAAAAATAACGGGTCAGTTGTGCATATAATACTAGAATTTATAGACTTAAATATAGCTTATGCCCCAATAGTATTTTTTGTACTACTTATCCTTGCGGGCTTGAATATTCCAATCTCTGAGGACGCAATAGTAATAATGGGCGGAGTACTTTCTAGCCGAAAAAATGAATACACAATCTTAATATTTCTAGGAATTTTTTGGGGAGCCTATCTTGGCGACATAGTTTCATTCTATATAGGAAGATTTTTAGTAGACAAATTATTGAAACAAAAAACAAAAGCAAACAAAATCATCGATAAAATGAATTACTATTATGGGCAATACGGAAGTTTAACTCTATTCTTTGGGAGATTTATTCCATTTGGAATAAGAAATGCAATATTTATGGCAGCAGGAATGGGTAACATGCGACCCATTCATTTTATCGTAGCTGACTTTTTTGCAGCTATGGTATCAATCACAATTTACTTTACATTAAGTTTTAAAATAGGCGGATCCTTTAAAGTGATATTATCTAAAATCAAAATAATACTATTATTAGCATTTATCATACTAGCAATAGTGTTATTAATTATTTATATTATAAGGGGAAAAAAAATACAAAAAGTTGACAAACATTTTGAATAAAAAATATAATATTTATACGCTGTGGTGGTGGAAGTGGTAGACACGCTAGCTTGAGGGGCTAGTGGGTGAAAGCTCGTGCTGGTTCAAGTCCAGTCCACAGCATATTTTAAGAAAAAATCCTACATAAAATTAAGGTTATCCAAAGATTCAAACATCAATTTACTTTTCAATAAAATAGCTATAGAATATTAAAATGGTGTAGGAGTCTTAACAATAATGCTTTTATTTACTGAGAGATTAGATGCTTGAATACAACTTTAAGAAAATAGAAAAAAAATGGCAGCATTATTGGGATCAAAATAAAACATATAGAGCTGAGGAAGATCTTAGTATTCCTAAGGAGAAAAGGGTTTACATTCTTGATATGTTTCCCTACCCTTCCGCTAATGGACTTCATGTCGGCCACCCGGAAGGTTACACTGCAACTGATATAGTATCAAGATACAAATTCTTAAATGGGTTTAATGTACTCCATCCAATAGGATTCGATAGTTTTGGACTACCCGCAGAGAATTATGCAATACAAACGGGAGAGCATCCCAAAAAAATAACAGAAGAAAACATTGCAAGATTTAGAAAACAAATTAAAGCATTAGGATTCGCATACGATTGGGATAGAGAAATTAGAACTCACGACGAGAGTTACTATAAATGGACACAATGGATCTTTTTAAAATTATATAAAAAAGGTTTGGCTTACACAAAAGAAATGCCTGTTTGGTACTGTCCTGATCTTGGAACAGTACTGTCAAATGAAGAAGTTCTTCAAACACCTCACGGTCCAAAATCCGAACGAGGCCTCCATAAGGTAGAGAGAAAACTATTAAGGCAATGGATATTAAAAATCACAGAATACGCAGATAGACTAATTGAGGATCTCGAAGAGCTCGACTGGCCTGAATCTGTTAAGGAAATGCAGAAAAATTGGATTGGAAAATCAACAGGAGTTGAGATCGAATTTGAAGTAAAGGAAAGTGAAGAGAAGATAAAAGTATTTACGACAAGACCAGACACACTCTTTGGAATAACATACTTAGTACTCGCACCAGAGAGTACTATAGTAGAAAGAATAACAAAAGATGAGCTTAAGGCTATTATATCAGAATACAGAAGTAGAGAATCCCTTAAAAGTGATCTTGAAAGAACTTCCCTTGAAAAAGATAAGACAGGGGTCTTCACGGGTGCATATGCTATAAACCCAATAACTCAAGAAGAAATTCCAATCTGGATAGGTAGCTATGTACTTGGAACTTACGGAACTGGCGCTGTGATGGGTGTCCCAGCACATGATGAAAGAGATTTTGGATTTGCAAAAAAATATAATCTAGAAATAAAACAAGTGGTCTCAAAAACAGGAAATAACAGCATATTGGAAAAACCAGTAATCGAAGACGGAATTTCAATTAACACACCTGAAGGATTTAATACCCTACAAACTGCCGAAGTAAAACGCAAAGTAATAGAATGGCTTACTGAAAACAAAAAGGGTCAAAAAAAGGTCAACTATAAACTGAGAGACTGG
This sequence comes from Candidatus Borreliella tachyglossi, assembly GCF_003076595.1. NCBI lineage: Bacteria > Pseudomonadati > Spirochaetota > Spirochaetia > Spirochaetales > Borreliaceae > Borrelia > Candidatus Borrelia tachyglossi. The sequence goes on from NZ_CP025785.1 coordinate 264,940, forward strand.
ATTTTCTCAAGGCAGAGATATTGGGGTGAGCCCATTCCTATTATGCTTGATGACGACTTAAATGAAATACCATTGGAAGAAGACGAATTGCCTTTAAGACTTCCAGAAATAGAAAATTATAAGCCATCAGGCACAGGTGAATCTCCTTTGGCAAGATCTAAGGAATGGGTTAATGTTAAACATAATGGGAAAGCATATAAAAGAGAAACAAACACTATGCCTCAATGGGCAGGTTCCTGCTGGTATTATATGCGTTATCTTGATCCAACCAATGAAAAAGAATTTGCAAGCAAAGAAAAAATTAATTACTGGATGCCTGTTGACCTTTACATTGGTGGCGCTGAGCACTCCGTATTACACCTACTCTACGCAAGATTTTGGCACAAAGTACTCTATGATCTAGGATATGTTAATACAAAGGAACCTTTTAAGAAGCTCATAAATCAAGGTATGATAACGTCATTTGCATATCAAGACAATAATGGTATTTTAATTCCTAATGACGAGGTGGAAGAACGAGACAATAAATTTTTTTCCAAAAGCAATAAAAAGGAACTAAAACAAATAGTTGCGAAAATGTCAAAATCATTAAAAAATATAGTAAATCCAGATGATATTATTAAGGAATATGGCGCAGATTCAATGAGAATCTATGAAATGTTCATGGGTCCTTTAACTGATTCAAAACCTTGGAATACAAAAGGCCTCATTGGAATTTTCAGATTTTTAAACAAAATCTGGACTCTTAAGAGAAAGGAACTAACAAAAGAGGTAGCCCCAAAAGATATAGTATCTGAACTTCATAAAACAATAAAAAAAGTAACAGAAGATATAGAAAATCTAAATTTTAACACTGCAATATCATCGTTAATGATATTAATAAACGATCTTTTAAAACATGATAAAAACTACTTAGAAATTTTTAAGCCTCTTACTATTATCCTATCGCCATTTGCACCTCACTTAGGCGAAGAATTGTGGGAATACATGGGTGAAAGGCCTAGTATATTTAAAACTGCAAAGTGGCCTCAATATGATCCAAATCTCATTATTGACTATGAAAAAGAAATTGTGTTGCAAGTCAATGGTAAAATAAGAGATAAAATTATCTTAAATAAGGGAATAAATGAAGAAACTCTTAAAGAAATTGCACTAAAAAATAATAAAATCATGCAAAATCTAGAAAACAAAGAAATACTAAAGATAGTCACGGTTAAGGATAAACTTATAAATATAGTAACAAGATAAAGAGGCAGACAATGGATTTGGAAAATCTAAGTATTAGATACAGAGTCTTCATATTTTTAGTATTTGCATTAATAACAATTAATCTAGGATTTTTTTTAAAAAACATAGAATTTGATTCAAATATTCTAAAACTTATTCCAAAAACCAAAGAAACTGAAAGAATAATAAATATAGACGAAAGTAATTCACTCTTATCAACAATAGTAATATTTGAAGACAAAAAAAGCATCTTTACTAAAGAAACCTTTAGCAAAATTAATAAAGTAGCAAATGACATAGTTAGTATATTAAAGGTACCACCCAACTCTGTTACAAGTATATTCACTTATTTTCCACAGTTTAAAAAAGATACATACACAGACGAGGACGTGGTTGAGATAAGAAAAAAAGTAAATTCAACATCATTCGTAAGGAATTTATTTCTAAACAATGATGAAACTTTAATATATTTCATAATCGTCCCAACAGAAAGTGATAAAGTAGATTTTAGCCGAAGCTTAAAAAGTGAACTTGAGGAAATGGAAGCTGTAATTAAAAATTATGAAACTGATGATCTTAAACTTTACTTAACAGGGGATCTTGTAGTAAGGGAAAAAATACTCAACTACATGGTTGACGACTTCAAATTTCTAGGTCCCTTAGCGACTCTTGTTGTAATTTTATCGCTTTATGTCATTGTAGGCAATGTACTAGGAGCAATAATTCCTGTACTCATTGCAACATTTGCACTAATTTGGACTTTCGGCATCAAAGGTTTTGTAAAGTCTCCAATTACTGTTCCAGAAACTACGATGATTGTGTTACTTATCTCAATCGGATGTGCTGACGCCGTACATATAATCAATGGAATATTAAAGAGAATAAAAAAAGAACCTTTCTCTGAGAAGACTGTAATAGCTACAATAAAAACACTCAGAGTGCCAATACTTTTAACCTCTCTTACAACCGCTTTTGGTTTTCTGTCACTAATGGCCTCATCAATTCATGCATACAGAGCAATGGGCATTTTTATGGCAGTAGGAGTAATTATTGCAATGGTTATGTCCCTTTTAGTATTACCTGGAATACTAGTTCAAATCCCATTTAAGCATATAAGAAGCAAAGAAAATAAAAAATTTAAACATTGCCTACTTGACAGATGTGCACTAATCAATCAAACAATCACAGAATGGATGCTAAATCATAAGTATATCTCATCTATCATAACTCTAATTATTCTATCAATATCAATTGTAGGTCTCCTCAATATAGAAATTAACTTTGATGAGAAAGATTATTTTCAAGAGCATACAAGTGTAAAACAAACGTTAAATTTAATGCAAAGAGAGATAGGAGGAATGTCTATTGTCAAAATTGAAATTAAGGGAAAGCCTGATGAATTTAAAAACGCAAAAATCATGCAAAATTTGGATTTAATTACAGACAAGATCGACATATACACTGATAAAACACAAGCCATTTCCATAAACGGAATTATAAGATTTATGAACTTCAAATTCAAAAAAGAAAATCCAAAAGAATATAGACTTCCTGAAAATCAATCTATATTAAATAAACTAATACTCTTAATCAGCAGAAGCAATTCTATTAAAAAAATGACAACGATGTATGTCAATGATGATTGGTCTCAAATATCAATTATTGTAAGAATTGACAAAAATTCATCTGCAGAGATAAAAAATTTTGCCGACTATGCTAACAATTTACTTAAAGAACATATGCCAGGATATGAATATCATTTCTCAGGAGCATATGACAAAATACTCATATCTAAAACTATGGTGGTAGAACAAATTACGAATATTATTACAACACTTAGTGCAATAACAATATTGCTAATATTATTCTTTAAATCTATTAGAACTGGAATAATAATTGCAATCCCAGTGGCATGGTCAGTATTCTTAAATTTTGCCGTAATGAGACTTTTTGGCATAACACTAAACCCTGCAACAGCAACCATTGCATCCGTTAGTATGGGCGTAGGAGTGGACTACTCAATTCACTTTTTTAATGCATTCATATTAAATTATCAAAAAATTAAGGATTATAAAAAGGCTTTACTTAAATCAATTCCTATTGTATTTAATGGAATTCTTGCAAATTCAATATCAGTAGGCATAGGATTCTTAACATTATTATTCTCTACCTACAAAATAATCGCAACACTTGGTGCAATTATAGCCTTTACAATGATCACCACATCCCTTGCATCATTAACACTACTCCCATTGCTAATTTATCTATTTAAGCCCACAGTTAAAACACTAAAGTTACATAATAAAACTATAAAAGCATAGTAAGTTTAAGTAAAATGATTTCAAATCCTAAAATAATAATTTAATAACTTCGCTCATGTTATTTACAAGATGGAAATTAATTCCACTTTTGATATTAATAGGTATCTCATCAAGATCCACTTTATTTGATCTAGGAATAATAATATGCTCAACACCACTTCTCTTAGCAGCAATTATTTTCTCTTTAAGCCCTCCAATAGCCATTACATTCCCTGTTAATGATAGTTCTCCAGTCATAGCCAAATTAGGCCTTACTGTTTTATTAAGAGCAAGAGAAATAAAAGCACTAGCAATAGTAATCCCAGCCGATGGTCCATCCTTTGGAGTCGCACCCTCTGGAATATGTAAATGAATCATATATTTTTCAAAAAAAGTCTTGTTCAACTGAAGATTAGCTCTCATGCTATTCACATAAGTAAATGCAATGTTTGCGGATTCTTTCATAACATCTCCAAGTCTACCAGTCAACTTAATAGCAGAAGCCTTAGCCTCAGTTTTTACAGTCTCAATTATTAAGGTTGAACCACCATAATTAGTCCACGCAAGTCCCATAACCATACCTGGAGACATAGTCTTATTTAAGAATTCTTCTTTTCTAAATACAGGAACACCAATATATTCTTCCAAATTCTCTCTAGATATCTGGTACGATTGAATAGCTCCATTCTCAACAAGCTTTCTTGCAACTTTTCGAACAATCTTTTTTAAATACTTTTCAAAATTTCTAACTCCGTTATCTCTTGCGTATTCCCTGGCGATCTGAACAAGAGCTGATCCCTGAAATTTCAAAGAGTCTTTACTAACTCCATTTTCTCTTAAAACCTTCGGTATTAAATATTTCCTTGCTATCTCTATCTTATCATCATCAACATATCCCGAAAGCTCAATTACTTCCATCCTATTTAGCAAAGGTGTAGGTATTGTCTCAATAGAATTAGCTGTCAGAATAAAAAAAACATTAGAAACATCAAAAGGTAAATCAAGATAATGGTCTCTAAAATTAATGTTTTGCTCAGGATCCAAAACTTCAAGAAGCACTGAGAATGGATCACCATAATTTGATGCAGAAACCTTATCAATCTCATCTATTAAAAAAACAGGAGACTTTGTCTTCGTAATCCTTAGTCCTTGAATAATCTTTCCAGGTAATGCACCAACATAAGTTCTCCTATGCCCCTTAATCTCTGATTCATCCCTCATGCCACCTACAGAGAATCTAAAAAATTTTGTCCTAAGCACTTCCGCAATAGCCATTCCTATTGAAGTCTTACCCACTCCAGGAGGTCCAACTAAAAGCATAATAGCCCCCTTTTGAGATTTTCTTAATTTAAGGACAGAAACATATTCAATAATTCTATCTTTAACTTCCATCATGCCATAATGCGTTTTATCTAAGACCTTTTTCGCTTTCTGCAAATCAAACTTATCGAAATCAATTTTAAGTCCTCCCCAAGGAAGGCTAGTAATAAGTTCAAGATAATTCCTAACTACAATGTACTCCGATGAATTTGTCTCAAGAAATGAAAACTTTTCAAGTTCTCTTTCAACTGTTTCTAAAGCTTCCCCCTTTAATGCTAAAGAATGAATCTTGGTTTTAAGTTTTACAAATTCACTATTCTTGTCATCTGCCACGCCAAGCTCAGCCTTAATAGCTTTAAGCTGCTCCTTTAAAAAGAACTCTTTTTGCTGTTTTTCTAACTTTTCCTGAATACCTTTGGCAATTTTATTTTGAATCTCAATTAAATTTAGTTCTTCATAAATTAGCTCTAAAACTTTTTTAAGTCTTTCCTTCACGCCTAAAGTCTCAAGCACCTCCTGATGAGAATCCTTTGACGATGCAATCATTCCCGCAACAACATCACACAACCTACCCTTATCCTCAATATTTACCATGTTTAACTGAATTTCAGGCATCTTCCTATGTGAGAATATCTCTTTAGTCCTAATCAAAATGCTACTATAGATTGCCTTTGACTGAATATCATCCTTTTTAACCGGAATCTGCTTTAAATAATCAACTTCAATTATCGGAAAATCTTTATTAAGGACAACCTTAACAAACCTAACTCTGTCAATAGTTGAAACAAAAATATTATATCCACCATCAGGAAGATTAATCTTTTTTACTATCTTAGCTGTAATACCAACAGAATAAATGTCTTTTTTATAATTGATATGCACTCCATCATTCTTATCCCCGGTTTTTTCTAAAAATTTATCACGCAAAACAAATAAGGAGACAATACCATTTCCTTTAATAACATAATCAATAGCCTTAATATCAGTATCAGAAACGATAATAATTGGAATAAACATGCCTGGAAATATAGGATGTGATGGAACTGCAATCAAAGGCACTCTCACAGGCTTATCAAAATGAGGCAAAATTCCAGCAGAATTTTTTGAACGCTTTTTACCCTTCAAATTAGTATTTTCTACTTCTTCCATATAAGATTAAATCTCCTTAAAGCTTAATTATAACAAAAGAAAATTTTTATAAGAATTCATTTAATAACAAATTTTTATTATACAATAATGTATAATGCAGTTTAATAAAATCAATGCCATCATAACAAATTTGTATCACAAAAAGAATTATTACTTATTAAACTTATTCCATTCAAAAGGAATTACTAATACAATAGTCTACAGCTCTACTATAAAAAAATTTAAATCAAACATTAATAACTTAGTAAAGGCCAATTTTGAAATAGTAAAAGAAAATAATTTATGCAAAATATTAGAAGTCAATGACGAAGAATTTATTCTTAAAGATTTAATATATGAAAAACTACTAATCATCAATCTTTGGGCAAAGCTCATTAATTTAAGCTTTGATGATGGGGAATGTTTTCAGCTATTTACAGAAGCTACAGAGAGCCTCAACACTTCAAGCTTAAAAGAAGCAAACTTAATTGACTTGCAATATAAAATAAGATTTCTCATAATAAAGGGATTCCTCTACTTATCAAAGTCATGTTTTAAATGTAGTAATCAAATAGAAAATAATTATTATTATGATATTCACATGAATGGTTTTAATTGTATAAATTGTACTAACAATAAAAATCACTATATCAACACGGGAAGTTTTAAATATTTAGAATTTACAACTCAAAAGGGCATATGCTCAACTCTAAATGTAAATTTAAATAGCAAATCAAAAGCACTTATTGAATTTATGTTAAAAAATAAGATAAATACAGAATTTGAAAAAATATTACTCTAAATAAATCACACTGGAACAAGAAATGAAAATTTGGAAAAAAAAAGAACTTGATATAAAAAAAGAAGACATAATTAATATTGCAAAGAAATATAATATTAGCCTTCTTGAATCAACATTACTACTGAGACGAGACATTAAAGAAGAAGACTTTCTATTCTTTATTGAAAGTAGTGTAAATTTAATGCACAATCCATTCTTATTAAAGAACATAGACAGATTCATCTACAGAATCAATGAAGCTATTGAAGAGAATGAAAATGTATTAATATTTGGCGACAAAGACGCTGACGGAATCACTGCTACAATCATAATGTATGAAACCCTTAAAGATTTTGGAATTAATGTAACCTATAAGATACCCTCTAATGGAGAATTTTATGGCATTACAAAAGAGTTAATTGACAAAGCATTTGAAGATAAAATATCAGTAATAATTACTGTTGATTGTGGAATTTCTAATATTGAAGAAGCAAATTATGCAAGATCAAAAAACATAGAAGTAATCATTACAGATCACCATCTGCCAAACAAAGAACTTGACACAGAAAATATCATTATCAACCCCCATTTAAAAAATGATCTCTCTCCTTTCAAAGAAATAGCTGGATGCTATGTTAGCTTCAAAGCATGCCTTGCACTATACCTATCCACTACTAACCTTTATAACAAACAAATTGTGTTTTTGTTCTTAGAAAAAATAAGTAATAACATAATCCTTAATGCAATAGAAATAAACAATTATATTCTTAAAAAACATCTCATGCTAGAGAGTAATAAGGATTTACAAATCAATATCAATAAGTTAGAAGAATTTTCAGCCAGTAAATACATCGTTGTTTTTAATAAAGATGAACAAAATCAGCTTCTCAATGAATTCTTTAATCAATCAATAGATATTGAAACAATTGACATTAGCGAAGATTTTGTAAAAAAATATCCAAAATTTGCTAGAAAAACACTAAAAGAACTCATGCAAATTACCAAGTATTTTAAATATAAAGAAACTGACATCAAAGAAAAACTGTATTATGTATTCTATAATATTATATTTGAAGCAAATAAAGATTTATTAAAAAAATGTCTAAAAAGACTTAAATTTGTTGCAATAGGAACCATTTCTGATAATATGCCCATTATTAATGAAAATCGCATAGTTGTAAAAGAAGGGCTTAAAGAAATTGCACTAAGAGAAAGATTCGCCATTAATTACCTATTAAAAGATGCTAACATATTAACAAAGCCAATAATAAGTTCAACAGATATTGCTTTCAAGATTGCTCCAATATTAAATTCAACAGGAAGGCTTGAGAAAGCAGACATTACAATTAACTTTCTATTAACCGAAGATATAGGTAGCCTAGAAAATAAGTTTAAAGAAATTAAAAACATAAATATTTTAAGGAAACGCAAAGAAGATGTATCTTGGAACACACATAACGAGAATACCATTTTCAAAAATGATAAATTCATAGTATGTTACGACAAAGATACTCCAAAAGGTATTAGTTCTCGAATGGCAACAAGACTCTCTTCTTATTATCAGAAAGTTGCTGTTTTCTTAACAAAACAAGGAAATATAATTAAAGGTTCAATAAGATCAAACGATAAGGTAAACTCAAAAGAGTTAATCTCAATGATACCAAGTTATTTAATCATAAATTCTGGAGGACACAAAGCTGCCGCTGGATTTACACTCTATGAGAACGTACTAAATGAATTTATTAAAGAACTTGAGCAGGTTCTTGAAAAAGTAGAATACAGTGATTTGTCTGAGGCATCAATACTCATTGATGCTATTATACCTAAAGACTTTGAGAAGACAGAACTTTTAAAAATAATAGACTTGTTTGAACCCTACGGGCATGGATTTAGAGAATTTGTCCTAACAATGGAAGATGTGTACATTCAAGATCTCAGAACAATTGATAAAAATGGAGCTTCAAAACATATAAGTATGAAAATTAAAAGTAATACGGATTATTACAGAGCTATTTACTTTAACGGAACTCAAAATATTCAAGAACTAGGCATTAAAGATGGCTACAACATAGACATAATATTCACAATTGGGGAAGACTTTTATAATCAAAACGATAAAATTTTAAAGATTATAGATATTAAAAAGAGAGCAAACTAATGCTTAATATCAATATGAAAACCTTCCTCCTTATAAGCATATTAGGATTATCAAATATAAATTTAATAACTGCTGAGGTCGCGAAAGTTAGTTATAAAAAAGAAGCTTTTCAGGGAGACAGTATCTACTTTGCAAGCAACAAAAATTTCAAAAAACTATCCCTTTTAAGCACAACCAAAAACCCTATCTTAAGTTCTTCCCCTTTTCAATTTAAAGTAGGAAATAAAACATACTATATAGCCCTAATAGGAATTACACCAATGATCAGAGAAGGCAAAAGAGAAATTGAAATAGAATTTGAAAACACAAAATACATTAAAGAAATAGAGATAAAAAAATTTGAATTTAGAAAAACAACTATCAAACTAGATAAAAAAAAAGCTACTCTTGTGACGCGTCAAAAGTCAATTAGAGCAAAAGAACAAGCTCTCATATTGTGGAATATAATTGGAAACGTAGGAGACATAACAATATATCACTATGATACATTAGTTCATCCAATAAAAGATCAATATAGAATAACCAGTCCTTATGGTGACCAAAGAATTTATATGCAAGGCAATAAAAAAATATCAAACTACCAAATACATAATGGCAAAGACTACGCTCCTCTTAAAAAAGAAAAAACACCTATTTTCGCAGCTGGTCGAGGGAAAATAGTATTTGCACGAGATAGAGACATAACTGGAAAAACTGTAATCATTCAACATTTACCGGGAGTATTTACAATTTATTTACATCTCTCAAAATTTGGAGTTAAAGAGAACAAAATAGTCAATACAGGTGAATATATTGGTCATGTTGGGAACACAGGACTCTCAACAGGTCCCCATTTACACTTTGAAGTTAGGATTAATGGTGTTGCGTTAAACCCAGATTTTTTCTTAGAGCAAATGCTTATTGACAAAAATAAAATAATCAATAATATTAAAAGAATAGAGTAAAAAGGGGGTGATTTTTTGGCAACTGTCAATGTGGACAAAAATGAGGGTCTGGAAAAAGCATTGAAACGCTTTAAAAGAATGATAGAAAAAGAAGCAATCATTCGAGAATGGAAAAGAAGAGAATATTATGAGAAACCGTCCACCATTCGAGTAAAGAAAGAAAAAGCGTTTAGAAGAAAACAAGCGAAAAAAGTAAGAAAATTAAAACAAAAAATCGGAAGATAATTAATAAGGGATATTCATATGGAATATCCCTTATTAAATTCAAATAAAGACATCCCGTGGTTTTGAGCCATTTATAGCACCTACATATCCAAGTTCTTCCATAAGCTCGATAATCCTTGCAGCTCTATTATATCCTATCTTGAGGCGTCTTTGCAAATAAGATGCAGAAGCTTTTTTAGTAGAACGAACAATTTCAAGAGCCTCCTCAAACATGGGCTCATCTGAGGGATCTAAAACTACAATCTCTGACTCTCTAACATTATCAATAAATATTTCATCATCGATATAATTTGGAGCACCAAATTTCTTAACCTCCTCAACTAACCTGTAAACTTCCTTCTCATTCAAAAATCCACCTTGAATCCTTTGAGGAAATGGTGTAGTAGGACTTACATAAAGCATATCTCCTTTTCCTAAAAGTTTCTCAGCACCAGAAACCCCAAGAATTATCCTTGAATCCATAGCACTAGCAACCATAAAAGAAATTCTTGACGGAAAGTTAGCCTTTATTACTCCCGTAATAACATCAACAGACGGCCTTTGAGTAGCCAAAGCCAAGTGTATCCCAACGGCTCTAGCCATAGCTGCAAGTCTAGAAATCAAATTTTCTAAATCTTTTCTCGCAGAAAGTATAAGATCCGCAAATTCATCAATAATGATTACAAGATAAGGTAACGCTACTTCACTTAATCTATCTTCCAATATTTTCCTATTATAAGCATTAATATCTCTAACAAGAAAATTATCAAGAAGAACATATCTTCTCTCCATTTCATCCAAACACCAACGTAAAGCTTCCAAAGCTCTACTGACATCAGTAATAACCGGTGTTAATAAATGTGGGATATCATTAAAAAGCTTAAGCTCAACTATTTTAGGATCTATCATTATAAGTTTAACTTCATCTGGTGATTTTGAAAAAATAATTGATGTAATTAATGAATTAACACAAACCGACTTACCAGCTCCAGTGGCACCTGCTATTAAAAGATGAGGAGCAGTTACAAGATCAAAAACAATATTCCCTCCACTGATCTCTTTACCAAGCGCAAAAGGTACCGTAAAATTACCCTGAAATTCCTTACTATCTATTATCTCTGAAATTAAAATAAATTCTCGTCTTCTATTAGGAATCTCAATTCCTACAGCTTCTTTCCCAGGTATTGGTGCAATAATTCTAACCCTAACTGCTGCAAGCCTTAGCGCAATATTATCAGATATAGAAGTTATTCTTGAAAGCTTAATGCCCTTATCAGGACGAACAGCATACATTGTAACAACAGGACCTTTGATAACATCAATAAGCTTAGCATTAATATTAAACTCTCGAAAAGTTTCCTGCAAAATCATTGATTGTTTCTGAATCTCTTTTTCATACTCAATGTCTTCAATCTCACTTTTGGGTTTTCGTTGATCAAAAACAGAAATATCTATATAATATCCGCTACTAACTTTATCTACTAATATATCCTCATCCACAATCTTGGACATACTATCTATTATTCCTTTATGCCTTATGTCACTAGCCTTAATTTTACCGCTAGCTACCAATCTATTACTCTCAAATCCCACTGGTTTATACTTCAAATCGAACTGAGGATCTTGCAAAGATTGATTTTCCAATAACTGTTCTCTTATCAATATCTCATCTGATTTCTTTGACTGACTAAAAACAGTTTTATCTAAATCAATATTAGAAGGTTTATTAGAATTTCTTAAAAACGTGTTAAAAGACCATAAAGCCTGATACTCTTCACCATTAATAATATTCTCTCTTTTATCAGATAGCTTGTTAGCATCCATATCACTATCAAAGTCTTTATAAACCTTAATGTTTTTTTTAATCTTTAAAGGACTTAAAAATGGAAAATAGGCAAACATACTTTCAAATAAGGTTTTAAACTTAAATCTTAAAAACTGTAAAGTATCTAGGATAAAGCCAGTATTCTTAAAAAAGACATAATTTAAGTAAATCCAAATAATAAATTCCAAAATCAAAATAAGAAAAATAAAAAAATTGCCAAGTAATATTCCAAAATTACTCAAAAACCAATTAATAAAATTAGAACCTTCTAGCCTAGAATTGATTTTTAACCAAAACGTTAGAGTAAAAAACAAAATAACCGTATAATTCCAATTAAATATAAACCGTCTACTTAGCATATTGTTGCGATAAACATACCAATTTACAAGAGGATAAAGTATTAAATAAAATGATAAAAATGAAAAAGTATTTAGCAACATTTGACCTATTACATTAAAAATAAAAAATATAAATATATTTCCTATAGAAGTCAACGCTACAAAAATCGAAAATGATATAATAGCTAACATAAAAAAAAACAGAAATTGAAAATACTGATAAAAATTCTTCATACTCTACTAAAATAAAAAAAGAAACACATTATACTTGAAAGTATAAATAAATAAGCTGCAAAATAATAAAGCCTAGCTTGTTTAAGCATTCTGACAAGCAAATTTATTGAAAATAATCCCACAATAAAAGCAATAACTATTCCCAGAATTATTTCAAAAACATTAAAAAGCATATCTGAGGCAAATAATCCCTTATATTTTAACAAGAAACTTCCAAAAACAATAGGAATCAAAGCTAAGAACGAAATCTCTAATGATTCGTATCTGCTAAACCCAAGCAAAACTGAGGCAAAAATTGTAATCCCTGAACGAGAAATGCCAGGCATTGCACCAATTCCCTGCATAATTCCAATAAAAACTCCTGAAAATAAGATATTCGTTCTAAAATTAAGAATCAAAAGTCTAGATTCAAGCAGCAATAATAAAATACCTGTTGCAAAAAAATTAATTAAAGCAAACTCAAGAGTAAACATTCCCTCAAAGCTTCCTATAAAAATTCCAATAACAGCTGTGATAACGGTAATTATTAGTATAAGAAATATTAATTTTAGATTTCTTAAATCCATCTCCGTAGTTTTTCTTAAAAAAAATTTCACTAAAACTAGAAAAAGCTCTGATATTCGCTCTCTATAATAAATTATTACAACTAAAACAGTGGCTAAATGCAAGCAAATATCAAATACCATTGGAACTTCAAGATTCATAACTTTTTTTAAAAGCAATAAATGTCCCGAACTAGATACAGGCAAAAACTCAGAAATTCCTTGAACAAATCCTAAAATCACAATCTTTAAAATATTTTCCATTTAATTCTCAAATCCCAAATTACCCTTAGGAAATATACCCATAATATACTCTACTACAGAATCTATGCCCCTACCCTCATATAAAGCATCATAAAAAACAGAATAAACTAATATTTTTTTAACATAGTTCCTAGTTTGCCCAAAAGGAATCGCTTCAATGAAAAGCTCCCTAGGCAAATGTCCATAAGCCTTCTCCCATTTGCGAACATTCCCAATGCCACCATTATAAGATGCAAGAGCCTTATATACATCCCCTGTTGTTCCTATCCTCTTCTTTAAATAGTAAGTTCCGATGATCACATTGTCTTTAGGTTTCCTCAAATCATAGCTATGATATTTAATCTCTTTAGAAATATCAACTGCTGTTAAAGGCATAACTTGCATAAGTCCAATGGCACCAGGCTTAGATACAGCATCTCTTTTAAAACTACTCTCGGCCTTTATTAAAGAAAATACAAGGCTAGGCTCAAGGTCTCTCCTTTTTGCCCAATACTTAACCAAAGAACTATATAAATAAGGATAAATACGCCTATAATCATCTCTATTTAAAGCTGATTTATCTTGCCTTACAAGGTAGTTAATAGCAAGTGTAGATTCATAGTAATATTCATGTTTTACAAGTTCATCATAAAGTTTACGGTAAAATTCGGGTGCAAACCTATAGCCGTTCTTAAAATCATCAGCAACAAACGCACTAGCATAAGAATGTAAATTAAATTTCAAAAATCCCTCTAAAAACTTCTCATAATCAGACTTCTCATAATTAATATCTAAATCATTTTCAAAAACATCGTTTATGCTTTGATCCAAAAAATATTTGCTCATAAACGAAGAATAAGACGCCTTATTGTACTCAATAGCAGAACGCAAAAGTTCACCATACTCATCCCTTGACTTAGGGTTAATAAATTTATGAGATATAAGTCTTGAATTAATAAAGGCAAGTCTAGATAGAACGGTGTTATCAATAACACCGTTCCCATTACAATAAAGTTTGTATAAATTATCATAATCCCCAAGCTGCATAGCTTCTAAAATATATTTATCTAGCATCTTAATAAATGAAAGATTACCCCTATCCTTCTTAGTATAAAATCTAGCTATGCTTTGTGAAAAATAATTTCTTGCACTTTTAACAAATATCAAGTTACTAAAAATTTCATTAAGCATTTCTAGTCTATAAGTCTCATTTTCAAGAGCAGTATTTGCCAAATACTTAGATATGATAGAAAGACCCACTTCTTTTTTTAATCTCAAGTTAATAATCCCTAAATAATACTCCTTATAAATGCTATTCAACTCACTAAAAAAAGATAACGCTTTACCAATCTGGCCTGAACTCAAAAAAGACCTATAAACATCATTTAAAAATATAAAATTATTATAATATTCCTTAAAATCATCATCTAATATATTTATTGCACTCTTTAAATTCCCATTAGCCACTAAGACTTTAAACTTAACAAGATTTAAAAAGTTTGGATTTAAATAACTAATTCTATTCTCCAAGATAAAATAATCATGGGCTCTTATGTGCAGAGATCCTGCTGGCAAATCTTCAAATAGCTTTCTAAAATAAACCAAAGATTCATGAATATTAGACATATTAGAATAAAGAACTGCTTTAAATAACAAATTTTCATTCTCTTGATCTTCCAAGAAATTCAGTTTATCCAGTTTATTTAAGATCAAAAGTGCCTCATCACTCTTTTTTTGCCAATAAAGACTCTTAAAATACCCCAATACAACAAACTTATTATTCTCATACTTTTTGTAAAGTTTCCGTCCAATAAGTTCAGATTCAAAATATTCTCTTCTTAAATTATAATATTCAAGAAGCTTAACACCGGCAAATTGAGATATAGTATCATTACTGCTCTCTATTGCTTTAAACATATATTCCCTAAATTTTTCTTCATGTCCTATTTTTTTAAAAAGATAGGCAATATACACATAAGAATTTGAATCTATCCCAAAGTATTCATCAAAATTTTGTCCCAAATAATCAAAATTCCATAACCAATTCAGGTGATTTAAATCAAAATCACCTGAATTTTTCCTAATTAAATTTCCATTTAAAGACTCTTCTTCTAAGGTACAAGATAATAAACTGAGTAAGCATAAAAATCCAGAGACAAATTTCCTAAATAAAAAAGGAAGCTCCTTAAACATAGCTACTATCTTCACAATTTTTAATTTTCTCTTCCTTGTAAACATAATAATAAGAAATCTTAAAATTTCGAGGGTTTAACACTTTAGAAAAAACCAAAAATAATGAAAAGAATATCAAAAGAAATAAGGAAACAAGACTTAAATAAAGCATAGGGGTTTGCACAAGACTCCCTCCAGAATTTGAATCCAATCGATTTTTGTCAACACCTCTCGTAAAGTCCTCACTAAAATCCAAAGTATCACTATCAAATGAGCTGTCTTTTAAACCTTTATCAATATCTGCAATAATATCTTCAACACTCAAATCATCAGAATCTTTCAAAATAGGTACATTAACACCACTAAAATTACTATCCTCATTCTCAATGAATCTCACAACATTATTATCAGAATTAAAATTAGCATCCTTCCCATCAATTTGTTTACGCTCATTCACATTATTTTCAAAATAATCTCTCTTAAACTCAATATCCAAATTAAGATTAGAGTCAAAATCCAGAGTATCATCAACTAATTCCTTATGATCTGAATCCCAAGAATCAAATGACATATCTTGATCATCCTTGTTAATGATGCTATCTTCACTCACAGGATCTAATTCACTAGAATTAAGTAAATCATCGACATTATCTAAGCTAACATCCAGAGCATCTGCCTTATCTTGATTCAAAACACTGTCTAATTCCTTAACAGACACCTCTTCAAGATCCACATCACTAGTACCCAAAACAGGTTTGTCACTTAATTGCTCATTCTCTAAAGATTCACTAAATTCTCCCGAATCTACGCCAAAGTTAATCAAGCCTAAATCAAACTTAGCTTTATTCTCAATTCCATCACACTCACCATAAACATAAAGCATCATAGAATCTATTCTAAAATAAACATTCATACTAGAACTTTCTACCTTAAGATTATCTAAGAAAAAAGACCCAACAAAAAAAGGATACATAAAATCTTCATACTCACTAATATAAAGATCTAGTTTAACATTAGTTTCATCTAATTTACCTAATACCACCTTTTTTACAGAAATATCACCTAACTTTAAAAGTGGAAAATATTCATTACTAGAAAGTCTTATTGCTAAAAACCCTTTCAAGAATTCCAACCTCTTTGTTTTCTTACAAGAAACAAATTCATGTATAATAATTATAACTATAATATAATATAAGTAATATTTATATTCAACTTATAAGTGATTTTTTATTAAAAACAATAATATGTTGATTATAACGTATCATTTTTAATGATGTTACTAAATATGTTTTTTAGGGGGATTTTAGGTGTTGCCATTATTCATAACAATTTCCTCATTTACCGTATCTATTCTGGTATTTTTATTTTTCAAACTTGCAATAAAAGCCTCACAAATAAGAGAAAAAGGTATGCATGGCAAAAAAATAGACAGAACAAAAAAATTAATAGAAAAAGCTGCAAGTATATTAAAAACAAATCCAAATGAAATAAGTGCTCTTCAAATTTTAAACCAACATTATTATGCCAATAAAGATTCTGAAAACGGAATTAAATATGCCAAAAAATTGTGCCAACTTATAGAAGAAAATCCCATAAGCCAAGACATAGACTCTTTTAAGGCTTTCTTAAGTTACGGTTTTTATAATCTTGAGAGAGGCTTTAATCGAGAGGCATTAGAGTTCCTTAAAAAGGCATATGTACTGCAAAAGAATAACATGGATGTCACCTATTATCTTGGAATAGCCTTTCTGAAAAATGAATATTACAAAGAAGCCCTACATTATCTCACAAAAATATATAAATTTGATAAAAACAATAATGATGCTTTAAAATACATAGGAATAGCTCTCTTTTATATGGAGAATTACAACAAAGCTATTGGAATATTTAATAGCATAAAAAACTACATACAAGATGATGCAAATAGCTTGTTAATATATGCCAAATCTCTATCTCAGCTAAACCAATACTATCTTGCACTGGAGATCGCAAATAAGCTAAGACACAGAGATGGAATGATATACGAATCTCTTTTAATTGAATCTGAAATTCATTCAAAAAATAACAATCTGGAAAAATTAGAAGAAAATGTTAAAGAAATAATTAAAGTAAAACCTGATTTACCTAAGAAAATATTCGTAGAACTCTTTTATAAACTGGGTGAACTTTACATAGAACGTGCAAACTACCAAAAAGCAGTTGAAGCTTTTTCTCAAGTTGAAAGAACCGACCCAAACTACAAAAAAATTAGTGAAAAACTAGAATTTAGTAAAAGATTAAACGAAAATCTATCATTAAGAGTATACCTTAAAAGTCCAAAAGAAAAATTTGAAAAGCTAGCCAATGAAATTATCCTTAAACTGTATAAAAATAACTTTCAAGTCAGAGATTCAAAGATAAATGAAGTAACTTCACAATTTATAGACATCAATTTTCAACTTGCAAATAATCAATGGGAAGAAAATTTAATAGTGAGATTTGTAAGGACAGAGCAAGAATTGTTTGGAGAATTATTCTTAAAAGATCTTATTTCAAAAACTAAAGAGAACAAATTAAAAGGGCTATGTATTGCACCCGCCACATTTTCTTCAAAAGCCAAACAAATGGTTGAAGGCAGACTAATTGACCTCATAGAAGGAAAAAAATTAATACAAATACTCAAAAGAATTAATATATCAAAGTATAGCTAATTTATTTAAGGTATTTCATGGGATTTTCTGTTTTTCCATCTTTAAAAATAGTGAAATGTAAATGATTGCCCGTACTATATCCTGTACTTCCCATGCGCCCTATTACTTGTCCTCTTGAAACTTTTTGACCAACTTTAACCGCAAAAGAACTTAAATGGGCATAAAGGGTTTGAAAACCATGATTATGTGAGATAACAATATATTTACCATATCCTCCCGCATTAAACCCAGCTGTCACTACAATACCCTCTTTTGCTGCCAAAATGGGCGTATTAGCCACATTTGCAATATCAATTCCATTGTGAAAACTAATAACTCTTGTAAAAGGGTCGGGACGATACCCATATCCTGATGTAATAATCCCTTGAGTCGGGAAGAGAAAAGTTTCTCCCAAAGCATCTCTAAGCATCTCCTTAGGCATCCTGCCTCCTGGAATAAACAATTTTTGACCCAAAGCAAGAACTTCGTTATCAAGATTATTAGCATCAAGAATATCTACTTTGGAAATGTTATACTTATTTGCAATAGTTGAGAGAGAATCATTCCTCTCAACGGTATAAAGGATTCCCTTCATATTAGGGACACTAATAACTAAATTAGGCCTAATATTTCTAACATCTTTAATATTATTATAAGAGATTAAAGTTTCACTTGTTATACTATACTTAGACGCAATATGAGAAAGCGTCTCTCCTGGCTTAATTTTATGCTCAACTACATTTAAAATAAAAGGTTTCTTTAATGAATCATAATTATCTATATTTGATCCAAATATATAATTATTGATCTGACTTAAATCCTGATCACTATAGTACAAAAAAGTATCAATAAAATAATCTTTAGGAAATCTCAATCTATTTAGGAAAATATACGAACCATAATATGAAAAAATATCCAAGTAAAATACTAATATCAAAACAAATATTATTGCATTAAATCCAAAAATAACATTGTAATCTAGACTACTATTATAATCTTTAAGTCCAACATTCTTATAAGAATACTTATACTTATAATGATCAATGGTTATTGTTTTAAACTTAACTAAATTTAAAACTAATAATTTAATTACACAAAAAGGTTTTTTAAGAAAATTGATAAATCGAGAAAACTTAGTTCTTTTTTTTCTATGATGATTACGAACTTTACTAAAATCTTTTAATTCAAGATCACCTCCTTTAGTCTTACCATCAAATAAAAAATTTCTATTTCTTTTTGCTACATTCTGATCCTTTTTTGATATAATCATAATAAGGCTTATTATACAATAAGAAGCCTTATTATGATTAAAAAGTTGCTGAAATGATCAAAATTTACAAACATGATATAGCATCTGTTTTCCTAGCTTCGCTACTAATGCTAACAATTATCGATATATTTCTATCTTTTCACTTAGTAAAAGGTTCTTCAATGTTACCAATACTTTTAGAAAAAAATTGGATAATAAGCAATAACTTAGCTTATGGAATAAGACTAAACGGCAAAGAAAAATATATATTGCTATGGGTCACACCTAAAAAAAATGATATAATAATTATTAAAGACCCTATCACAAACAAGATATCTGTTAAAAAAATTTTTGCCATACCAGGAGAAAACTTTATAAAGTTACAAAAAAATATAATACGCGTAGCCAATTTAAACTTTAACATAGATGAAAAACATCTGCAAAAATTACAAAACACATCAATTCCAAATAATTATTACCTAGTAATAGGAGAAAATAGACAAGTCTCTCTCGATTCAAGAGACTATGGGTTCATAGACATTAATAATATAGTTGGCAAAATAATATATAGACTCTAATAAATCTCTATCTTATGATTAGAAAACTAATCTATCTCATCTAAAATAGATTCCTCAAATAATTCAATTTCATCCTCTGCTACTCCACTAGAGTCAATGCCTTCTAAAAATTTAACAACGCCATCTCTGTGCATTCTATTGTCAGAAGCACTTGTGATTCTTATTTCAATTGATCTAGAAGCATTAGTATCTAAATCAATTGCAGAAACACTTAAAATACCACTTTCATCCAAACTAAAAAGTATTTCTATCTTTGGAATACCTTTTAAAACTTTCTGTATACTACTAAAGAAAAGCCTACCTATAGAATAATTTAGGGAAGCCCTTTTATATTCGCCCTGAAGTACATGCACTTCAATCTCTTCTTGATAATCGTTAGTTGTTGTAACTATCTTCCTCTCGCAAACTGGTAGTGGAGTATTCCTCTCAATTAATACAAAAAACCCATCATTGCGAGTTTCAATACCAAGAGAATAAGGTGTTACATCTCTAAATTCAACAAGGGATCTATCGTTTGAAAGACTAAAAGCCTGAATTCCCGCTCCACTCGCAACGACTTCATCTTGATTTAGGGAATCTAGCACCTCAACCTTAGGAAAAGCCTCTTTTAACCTCTGCTTAACATAGGGAATCCTTGTCGAACCTCCTGAGAGTATTATTTTTGAGATCCTCTCAAGGTCAATCCCCGCATCAGTGATGCACTCGTTCGTAAGAT
The DNA here is from genome assembly GCF_003076595.1 of Candidatus Borreliella tachyglossi. Classification (NCBI taxonomy): domain Bacteria; kingdom Pseudomonadati; phylum Spirochaetota; class Spirochaetia; order Spirochaetales; family Borreliaceae; genus Borrelia; species Candidatus Borrelia tachyglossi. The sequence goes on from NZ_CP025785.1 coordinate 285,567, forward strand.
TAATAGTCTTATCTATAAATTCCCTTATCATAAAATTAAAATCATCTCTTCTGAGAGTATAATTTAAATGTTTCCCATCAAGAAAAGGCAATACAATATTAACCTCATCCATAATAGACAAATTCTTTTTAGCTTCCTCAATCCTCTCTCTTATTTGCTCAAGAAGAACAATATCCTCTAAATCAATATCAATGTACTCTATTTTAAAATTGCTTAAAACATGCTTTTCTATGACATGATTAAAATCATTCCCGCCAAGTTTATTCTCACCCTTGATTGATAGCACAGTGTAAGTGTCATTTTGGTTTTCTAAAAGAGTAACATCAAAAGTTCCGCCACCAAGATCATACACCAAGAACAAACCATCTATTTGCTTTTCAAAAGCATAATATAAAGCTGCTGCTGTTGGCTCATTAAGTATTTCCCGACAATCTAATCCAGCAAGACTTGCAGCTTCTACCACTCCTCTTCTTTGCACTTCAGAGAAATAAGCAGGAACAGTTATAACAACATCACGCACCTCTGTTTCCAAAAATTTCTCAGCATTTTTTTTAATATTTAAAAGTAAATAAGAAGCAATATCCTCAGCTCTATATGACCTACTGCCTACCTTATAAGAAATTCCAGTACCTATATTAACTTTAAAGTTATAAAAAGTTTTATCTGGATTTACTAACATCTGATGTTTAGCAGCACTACCGATAATGACACCAGAATCTGTAAAAGACACAACAGAAGGTGTAATTCTCTCGCCTCTATCATTTAATATCACTCTAGAATTAGTGTCAAAATAAGTTGCTACAGTATTTGTAGTTCCAAGATCTATGCCTATCCACCTTTTCATCAGCTACCCTTATGAATTGAAATAATCAACTCAATCTCACCTAAATCTAATTTCAATTTCTTGGCAATAAGTTCCAAAGACATCCCTTGCTCATAAAGAGACACAACTTGCTGGCGGATATTATACCCTTCTTTTATTATATTTTTCTCAATAGTAGGTATCGTATAATCTAGACTATTTTTATAAACACTAACATCACCTTTCATTCCAAAATTATTATTCATTGAAACTGAATTAGCATTAAATCCTAATAGTCTCTGATCGAGTATTTCTATTCTCTCATCAACTTCCTTAATAATTCTATTTAAGCTTTCAATCTTTATTTCAATGATATTTATATTTCTATCCGTGGCTTGATTGATCTCAATAATAGTTTTATCTACCTCACTTCTAAATTTCCTAAGTATACTATTAGATTTTATTTTCAAACTAATATAAACATGAAAATATATAAAAACAAATATAATCAAAATAAAACAAAAAACCATTAACATAAGAATGCTCTAACTTAAACTATCTCTCAATATCAATATTTCTCCCAATTTTTGGATCATCAAAATTACCATCATATAAACCGCCTATATTTTTTTCACTAACTTTAACCTTTGAGCACGCAAAATACTTTACATCATCACCCTTTATTTCGTTAGTAGGATATATACTATTGACTTCAGAGTCAATATGATACCCCTTGCCTTGAGCTGAACTCAAATTTTTATCGTCCTGTATCTTTTTTTTCCTTAACTCTTCATTTGAAAGTTCACTAACCTTAAAAGCACTCTGTATAATTACCTTTGCAACCTCAGATGAACCATTAATATCCATAAAGCCCCTCTACAGTTTAGAATCTACTTAGACTTAAAAGGTATATAAGCCACTGTCTTAATAATATTGTCATCTTCTACAAAAGTGACATTATTATAATCCTTTGAAAGCTCATAATAAGCATCCTTAATATGCATTTTAACTCCAGCATAAGCCTTATACTCAACAAAAATCTTGCCATCAACTTTACTATATTCAAGAGCATCTTGCAAACTTTGTTGCTTATCTTTGACCATTTTTATTTCCAAAATTAGAATGTTCCTCTCATTAATAAACTCGTTACAGCTGTCTATTTTTAAAGACTTCTCAGCCTTGTCAGTAGTATGTGAAATACTCTTCTTTAAAACAGAAATATCTTTTGTTAAAACTTCCAACCGTTTCTCAATTTTTACAAGATACTCAGTAAATTTAGACAACAAATCTTTTATTTCAGGATCATATCCAACAGCAGCAACAGTCTCAGCATTACCTTCAGACCCAATAGAATAAGCCCGAATCTCCTCTCTTGCATGAATCTTAGAACCAACTATCTTAGACTTCTTTCCAAGACAAAGAACCTTGCTTTTGCAAGACACTGAAGAATTAACAATTCCTCTCACAACCTCAACATTACCTTCACATCTTATATTAATATTTTCTAAAAATTTAGACTTAATATCGCCCTTTGAATAAATCTCTGAATAACCCTTTCCATTAGCTCCACTTCGAAGCACAATGGATCCCTCCGTTCTTAAATTACATCTACCAACAAGGCCATTCACCTCTATCCCACTCTTAGCTATAATATTATACCCATCTAAAACATTCCCCTTAACAATTACCATACTATTATTTACTATATTCCCAGTTCCAGGCCCAACATCACCCTCAACAACATAAACATCATGAACAGAAATCACACCACTTACAACAGACATATATCCATCACACTTTGCAATAATTCTAGTCTTGTCTCTGAAAGTATTCTCTCCTAAAACAAATTCCAGATCTTTACCATCATCTGCTTCCAATATTTTCCCAAAAACAGTATATCCATTAACACCTTTTGAAAAGGGTATAATTTCCGCTAACGTATCTCCTTCATTAACATTTCTAAATCCAGAACCCAAAGTATCATGATCGCTGGAATGCTGCTTTTCAAAAATAAAATTAATATATGAATCCCTTCCCTTAACAGGCTTTACTCCTCTTGCCATTTCAACTGGCTCACCATAAAAAGGAAAATCTACAAACTCTTCTATTCTGTCCTGAAGAAATGCTCGATCTGATATACCATATTTTTTAAGCATATTATGAATATCTCTTTCCAGAATCTCAGAACCATTAGGCCCAGGGCCAGTAAATTCAATAGTGACGGACATTGAATCTTCTGATATCTGAACCATCATAGTCACACTTTCAGATGGATCAGCATCAAAAGCAGCTACTTGTTCATACTTGCCATTGGCATTCTCAACTACAGATTGAATAAAATCTTTATTTAAATCCTTAATGCCATTGCACAAATATAAACTATCCATTACATCTTGAGGATTAACAGCAATTCCATATCCCTTAGGACCAACAACCTTTAAAAACACACCCTTGGCAGCCTTTCTGACAAAAAACTTGCCATCTAATGATAAAACTTCATCGTCTCCTTCTTTTGAACTGAAAACATCAGAAATACCAAATTTTGCATAAGAATTACTATAAGCAATTATCCTCCATTTTCTCTTACCGTACCCCAATATCCCATTACTTCCTCTCTCCAGTACCTCATAATCTAAATCTTTATAAGGAATTGAAAGCTCTAAAGAAGCGTCATTTAAAGCTTCCTCTAAAGTATCTGCTTCCACCTCTATTAAATTAACATTATTCTCTCTTTCTAGATAATCCTTCATATCATTACAAAAATCGGAAAAATTGATACTACTAGGCATATTTTATTCCTTCTTATGAATTAAAGCTTTAATAGCTTCAGCAACAACCTTAGGATCATTCTCTGCAACATATGAAATTTGACTCGATCGCCTATCACTAGGCTTGCTATACTTAGCATCATCTATCTTATAGTTTTCAACCTCTTCCATAAGGGAAAAATCATCATTATTCCTAGCAAGAGGATTATTCCTAGAAGAAAATGTCATGGCATCTGATGTAGCAGTATCATTCTTATCCTTTACATAAGAATTCTTACTATCCTTATCACTCAAGCTAACATCTCTAAAAAGATCATACAAATACTTCTTATATACAAATTCAATCAAAAGTCCAATAAGGAAAAAAATTATAAACTGAAAAAATGCTCTAAACAATATTGTAATAAAAGATACCCGAGAGAGTATGCCAAGAATCACTGAAATAATAAATGCGAATATACTAAATAATAATACATATTTTATTTCCTTATGAATTAACATATTACCTATTCCATTCCAAAAAATTTAGATATAAATCCTATTACACCCCTGCGTCTTTTATTGTCCAAGGAAACTTCTTCAAGAGTAGCTACAATAGAATCAAGACAATAACTGGCCTTACTATTAGGATTTAATAAAATAAAAGGCCTTTGCTTAAAAACAGAATTTCTAATATTCTGATCTTCATAAACATACCCCAAATAATCAATGTTTAAATTCAAGAACTGGCTTGATATATCAATAACCTTCTTAGCAACTCCTCTTCCCTCACTTACACTAGCTACCCTATTAACAACAAGTCTTAAATTTTTTAAATTTTCCATCCGGTGAGATAAAACCTTAATTATACCATAAGCATCCGTTATAGAGGTAGGTTCCGGAGTTGTAACAATAACGACATCATCACTAGAAAACAAAAATGAAATAACCTGCCTTGAAATTCCAGCACTAGTGTCTATGATAACTATATCATATTCATAAACTTTTAATAATTCCTTGATAAACTGATTCATCTCAGCATCTGATAGATCCAAAAGCTCTGTTGTCCCAGAAGCACCAGCCAAAAGATCAATATTATATTCTGTCTTTGTTATTACTTCCTTAATGTCCCTCCCTTGCATAATCATGTGATAAATATTGTACTTTGGAATAACCCCAAGCAAAATATTTATGTTAGCCATCCCAATATCTGCATCAAAAACCAAAACTTTCTTACCAAGATTCGCATATTTAAGAGCAAGCCCTACAGCTATATTGCTCTTACCAACTCCACCCTTACCACTAGTAACAGCAATAAATCTAGTCCTATTGTTTTGAATTTTATCATCAATGACAAAATTAGCCTTATTATTCAATCTCATAATATCGCGCAAACTTTGAGCTTGATCTTTCATCATATATTATCCTTAATAATAAGATTTACTTTTGATTCTTCGGATGAATTCAATATCGTCACTTATTCTATATCCATTGATTTTCTTTATAAAGGTGAGCGGTTCCGCAACGCTAATATTATGAGGAACAACTTGTCCATCAGTAATATAGGAAACTTCCTTTCTCATTTCATGAATCAAACTTATTAAATTTCCAACACATGTTGTCTCATCTAGTTTTGTAAAAATCACAGTCTTATAATTAAAAGGAGAAAATTGATGAAATATTTCCTTAATATCTGCTGTCTTTGTAGTAGAACTTACAGCCAAGTGGAATTCAGCATCGCGACCACATGCATTCAATAGTTCCTTCATCTCAGCAAGTTTCATGAAATCCTTAGGGCTTTTACCAATCGTATCAATTAAAACAAGATCAAAATCCTTTGAATGCGTAATCTCTTCCTTTAAATCCTTAAAAGACTCAATTGCCTTAACAGGAATTCCCATAATATCTCCATAAGTTTGAATTTGCTTCTTAGCTCCTATGCGATAGTTATCAATGGTAATAATCTTAATATTTAAACTCTTAGTATCACTATTAATGCCATAAATTGCTGCAAGCTTTGCAATTGTAGTTGTCTTTCCAACTCCCGTAGGTCCAACTAAAATCAAAATTCTTTTCTTAAGATTATCAATAAGAGAGCCTGAGCATTTAATAGTCTTAGCAATATATACTATAACACTATCCCTAACTTGATCATAATCATCAAGACCTGACAAACTAAACTCTTTCTTAATAAAATCGTTAACGTCTCTAATATAATTTTCAGAAAAATCATTATCACGCAGAATGTCTTCTATTTTTAAAATTGTTGGATGATTAATTTCTTCCTTTTTATGCGCAAGTTCACTCTTAAGGGATTTAACTTCCTTAAGCACATCCTCAATTGAAGAGCTCTCTTCTTTCTTAATGCTCTGAAGAATTTTACGCTTCTCCTCTTCAACGTTTATTTGCTGTTGCCCAATGTCATATCTAACATAACCTGAAACCTCAATCCAATCTCTACTAAATAATCCAAATATTCCTCCATGGGCTATGGTCTTATAAGTCATGACTCTAGCATTCTTTCCATATTTTTTTTTAATAGTTTCTATGACCTCATTATAGGTTGGGCCTCTTTCTGTAAAATACTGAACCATAATATTACTCTTCAACCTCTACTGTTTTAAGCACATTAACTTTAACATTTTTTGGAACCTCTAACACAGATATAACAACAATATCTGAAAGCTCTCTACTAGTTAAAACCCTTATTACAGGTCGCGCAGATTCACTCGATAGTATAATGGGGTAATATCCTTGAGCTTGAATCTCACTGATAAGTCTAAAAAGCTCATAAACAAATTTAGTCTTCAAATTAGGTTCAAGAGAACTTATAAGATCATTATTAGACTCAAAGCGTGAATCAATTATTTTTTGCTCAAATTCTGGATTTATTGTTATTACATTAAGCTCTAAATTAGAATCTAGATACCCACTAACTATTTGCCTTCCAATTGCCTGCCTACATTTTTCAATTAAAAAGAATGTATCCTTAGTAATACTTGTAAAGTCTGCTATTGTTTCAAAAATTGTAACTAAATTACGAATTGACACTTGTTCTCTTAGTAAGCCTTGGAGCACTCTTTGAATCTCTCCAACTGAAAAATCTTTTAAAACTTCTTCAACAATTGCTCCATAGTCTCTTTTAAACACATCAAGAATATTTTGAACATCTTGACGAGTTAATACCTCACAAGCATGCCTCTTAATAAGTTCTGTCATGTGGGTAGCAATAATAGAAGGAGGATCAACCACAGTATACCCTAACTTTTCAGCCATTTCTCTTCCGTCATCATTTACCCAAAGAGATGGAAGTCCAAATGAAGGATCTTTTGTAAGATCCCCCTCAATTCCAGAATCAGAACCCACATTAATAACTAAAAACTTACCAAGCTTAATCTCCCCATGCCCAATCTCCACTCCCCTAAGTTTAAATGAATACTCATTCGGTTCAAGGCGCATATTATCCACTATTCTAATCTTAGGCACAACTATTCCAAATTCAAGCGCAACCTCACGGCGTATCTTTATAATACGATCAAGAAGTTCCGAAGTCTTTGAATCATCAACAATTGGAACAAGATTATACCCAATCTCTAAAGCCAATGGATCTAGAGGAACAACGGGGACAATTTCCTTATCAGCATAGCTTGATATTTTATCTTCTTCTGCCTTTTTACTCTCATAAAGTTCCCTATTCCTAGCCAAATTAGATAGTGAGTAAGCTAAAAATGCTATTAAGAAACTCAAAAGAATAAGTATTAATGTAGGAAACCCTGGAAGGAATGCCAAAAATAACAAAAATCCAGATACAATCCAATAAATTCCCGAATAGGAAGTAAACTGCTCAACAATTTCTCCTCCAAAACTATTCTTAGCTATTGATCTTGTAACAATAAGTCCTGTAGCTGTCGAGATTAATAGTGCTGGAAGCTGAGATACAAGTCCATCCCCAACAGTTAAAGATATATAATTATTGAGTGCATCACTCAATTTAAGACCTTGCAGAGTAATGCCTACTAAGAGTCCCCCAATAATGTTTATAACAGTTATCAAAAGTCCAACCTTTACATTACCTGATACAAACTTAGAAGCACCATCCATAGCACCATAGAAGTTTACTTCAGCCTGTAATTCATTTTTTTGTTTTGTAGCTTCCTCTTCTGTTAAATTCCCAGAACTATAAGCAGAATCAATCGCCATCTGTTTCCCAGGAAGAGCATCAAGAGCAAACCGAGCAGCTACCTCAGCAACTCTCGTAGAACCTTTAGTGATAACAATAAATTGAACTGCAATGATAATAAGAAATATTATAAACCCAACAACTAGCCCCTGAGTTCCAGCACTTCCAACAACAAATGTTCCAAAAGCTCTGATCATTTGCCCATCAAAATTAATCCCTTTCGTTAAAATTAATCTAGTAGAAGAAATATTCAAAACAAGACCAAAAATAGTCATAACAAGTAAGAGTGTTGGAAAAACTGAAAAATCAAGTGAACGCCTAGAATAAAGAACAATAAGAATAATCAAAAGACTTACTACTAAATTAACCACAATCAAAGCGTCCAAAATAAAAGCAGGAAGTGGTAAAATAAAACCAGCAACAATAAGTATTAAACCAATTGAAACTATTAAGTCTGATTTATTATTAAGTCCCAAATATCCTAATACAGAACTTCTTCTAGCATCCAACAATTCAACCTCTAATAAAATTTTTAGTAATAGAATACACCTTCACAAGAATTTTTGAAACAATCTCCCAATACTCTCTTGGAATCTCCTCATTAACTTCAACATTAGCATAAAGATCTCTCGCAAGTGGTTTATTCTCTATCACAGGAATACTACTCTCCCTTGCAATTTGTTTAATTATAAATGCGATTTCATCTTGCCCTTTTGCAAGCACCCTTGGTGCCCACATCGTATTACTATCCCACTTGATAGCAACGGCAAAATGCTCTGGATTCGTAATTACTATATCCGCCTGAGGAACCGTTACCCTCAAATTAGCACTTAAAATCTGCCTCATTCGTTCTCTCATCCTAGAACGAAGTAGGGGATCCCCCTCCATTTCCTTTCTCTCCTGCTTCACCTCTTCTTTTGTCATTTTCAAATTCTCAATATAACGAGTCCTCTGAAAAGCATAATCCAATATACTAATAATCACTAACACTATTATTGAAAAAAAGCATATTTTATAAGCAACACTCAATATAATAGAAATGCCTCCCTCAAGGCTATACTCAGATATCTTTGAGACTTTACCTATATTGCTTTTTAGCATAACGTAATATATCAAAGATATTATAGCAACTTTTGATAAACTTTTAAACAAATTAAAAAAAGCTTCAGATGAGCCAAATGAATTTCTTATCCACTTTGAAAAATTTGGACTTACGCGTTCCCACTTGGGTACTATAGGCTTAAAAGTAATCAGAAAACCAACTTGAATAACATTAATAAAAAAATTAACCACAAATGATATTAAAAAAAATACAATCATATATCCAAGCATCGGCCTAATATATGCGAAACTTAATGAATAAATACTAATAGACATTACCTTTGGAAGCTTGCTAGCCTGTTCCGTAAAAACACTTACCAAATCTCGTGCAAAATAAGATAACATAAAGAAGAATACAGCAAATAATATGAAAAGACTAACTGCTGAGTTGATCTCATTTGATTTTAATACTTGTCCCTCTTCTCTTGCTTTATGCTTCTTTTGCTCAGTAGGAAGTTCAGTTCGCCCCTCATCCTCTGATGCAAAAAAATTAAGAGGGATATACCATTTTTTATTTAAGAATGCTTTTTGATCATTCATTCCAAAGTCTCAGAGAATAAATTTAAAACATTTCGCATAGAGTCTAGAGCAAGTTCAATGACCCTTCTAATAGATATTATCAAACTTGGGAAACTAATATATAAAATAATCAATCCTAAAAGCAACGAAACTGCAAAACTAATCATTAATAAATTAATCTGAGGAGAGGTCTTTGAAAGTATACCTAAAACCAAATAAAGCAGTAAAAGTACTCCCAATATCGGCAAAGAAATTACTAAAGCTTTTTCAAAAAGAATAGCAAAAGAATAAAGCATTAACTTAATAAATTCATAATCTTTTATATTGACCAAATTTTCAATTCTAACATTTAAAATAGAATCATGAACTCCGATCAAAAAAAACCGAAATAGAATATTATGCGACAAAAACAAGAGCAAAAATAGATAAGTAAATATTTGAGATATTACCAAGCTATCCTCCTCCGCAAACACATCAAAAATATTTGCATAAGCAAGTCCCATCTGATTTGAGAAAAAAAATCCAAGTAAATGAAAAACACTAAAAATTATATTTACAAAAAAAGCTTGAATAAGGCCTAAAAGAGCTTCCCCCAATAATATCAATGAAAATGAAAACAAACTGTCTAAAGGGTAAGCAATATTTATTTTATCTACAATAATAACCGACAGAATCAAGGAAAAGAAAAAATTTAAATAACTCACTTTTACAGTTGCAAAAAGAGGAGAAAATCTTAAGAAGAGAAAAATCCTAATAAATACAGGCAAGATTACGAAAGACTTTGAAACTAAAAAATTTATATCCATACTTTAATCCACAGATTATATATTTTGTATTTGACTAAAAACCAAAAAAGCGAATTGTATAAGCTTTTTTAAAATCCAAGGACCAAAAACTATAAGCGTTAAAAGTATTATAATAATTTTAGGAATAAAGCTAAGAGTCTGATCTTGAATCGATGTAACGGCTTGAAAAATTGAAATCAAAAGTCCAACTATAAGCGCTGTGATCAACATTGGAGCCGAAAGAATAATAATATTTTCAATAGACACCCTAACCAGATAAATAATTTGCCCCGTTGTCATTTAACTCCTCACATGAAACTTTTAACAAGTCCGCTAGTAATTAAAGTCCAACCATCCACCATTACAAAAAGAATAAGTTTAAATGGTAAAGATATCATTACAGGTGGCAACATTATCATTCCCATTGCCATTAAAACCGAAGCTACAATAATGTCTATTACTATAAATGGTAAAAATATCAAAATGCCCATTTTAAAAGCAACTTTCAGCTCATGTAAAACAAAAGATGCAATCAGAACATGAGTTGGAACTTCACTAAAATTTGTAGGCCTGGGATATTTACTAATACTCATAAATAATCTAATTTCTTCATGCTTTCCATTAGACATCTGCTTATACATAAAATTTCTAAGCGGAGCTATTCCCTTATCATAAAATTCATTAAAATCTATTTTTGCATCCTTAAGAGGCAAATAAGCATCCTTATACACTATATTAAAAGTTGGCCACATGGTAAAAAGAGTTAAAAACAAAGCCAATCCCATTATTACCTGATTCGGTGGAGATTGCTGAAGTGCTAATGCTCTTCTGATAAAATCTAATACTATTGATATTCTTAAAAAAGAAGTCATTAAGACTAAAAAGGCTGGAGAAAGAGTTATTACAGTTAATATCAATAAAAGTTGCAAAGGAAAAACTATTCCCCCGCCAGTAGAATTTCCCAAATCAACAAAAGGAAAATTTAGACCAGTAGTAGTTTGCAAAGATTTATTCTGAGCAAAGGACAAATTTACAACTCCAAAAAACAAGAAAAGACTTATATTTTTTCCCAAATTCAACCTCTAAAACTTTTTCAACCTATCCTGCTTACTTTTTAAAGAAGTTTCAATATCCTTCTCTAGCTCCGTATACTCAACTTCATCAGGCAAAGATTCATCTTCCTTACTCTTCCGCAATATTTTATAAAAAATTGCCCTAAAAGATTTTGTGCTACCCAGTCCCTTAACCTTGTCAAGCTCAAATTCTAACTTGTCTAACTCTTCCCCTTGCTTTATCTCTCTTAGTAAAATAGAAGAATTGATAGACACCAAAAATACATAAATATTGCCTAGTATATTGATAATCCTTATAGAATTTTTATTATCTATTTCATAAAAAGCAAGCTCTCTTATAAAATTCGACTGTCTATCATTTTTTAATATCTTACGACTAAAAATCATTCTCTTAAATAAAAAGATACAAAAAATAAAAAAGATACAGAAAAGCAATATATTAACCAAATCCGCAATATTGAAAAGAGATAGTTTTCGTATATCGTCACTATTCAAATCAACCTTATCATCTCCCAATATTGGCAAATCAATTTCACTCTCTAAACTAGACGGGGTACTATCCAAAGTAACTCCATCTTTTTGCGCAAATAAATTCTTAGAAAAGAATGTAATAAAAATTAAAAACAACAACTTAAATGAAGTTAACCTACTCATTTTTAATTTTAATTATTTCGGTAATTCTAACCCCAAAATTCTCATCAATTACAACCACCTCGCCCTTAGCCACTACTTTCCCATTAACCAAAATATCAACAGGCTCACCTGCAAGTTTATCAAGCGTAATAATTGTTCCCTCAGACATACCAAGTATATCCTTTATCTTACGCTCAGTTCTACCAAGCTCAACCGTAACCTGCATGGATACATCCATTAAAAGCCCAAAATTACTAGAATCAACACCTTCCGGCAAAGTATCAATCAAATCAGGAAGCTTAACACCCTTTATCTCAGGCTTCTCTTCACTAATGTCATTCTCATCTACACCCATTAATTCATCTCCTAATCAAACTTCTTAAAATATCCAAACTTTTACAAACTATTCAACCTCTTCTGTAAGTTCCTTTAACAAGTCAAAATCCTTTATATCACCAACTTTTTCTGTAACCTGAACAGCAATCTTATTCCCCACAAGCCCCATTCTACATTTAAATTTCTGTTTAGTTCCTACCTTTAGAGTTAAATCCTTATTTATTTGAGAATTCTCAAGACTAATCACATCACCCTTTTCTAAAGACAATATTTCTTTCACCTTTAATCTAACTTCTCCCATCTCAGCTATCAAAGGCATATCTGTATTTTCAAGCTTTTCCCTTAAAGCATCAAGATTTTCGCTAGTAGTACCCACGCCAATTAAAGAATGCCAATACCTTGTTGACAGCTTGGAAACAATAGGCTCTATTGTAATATAAGGCAAACAAAAATTCATCAACCCCTCTACCTTACCTATCTTAACCTCAAGAGTTACTAAAATAATCATTTCTGTTGGAGGAACAATCTGAGCAAATTGAGGATTAACCTCTATATGTCCAAAACGAGGTCTAAGATCTACTACCTGAGACCAAGCTTCTCTCATATTAGCAAGTATACGAATAATAACGCTCTCCATAACAGATTGTTCTATCTCCGTTAAATCTCTACTCTTGTCTTTCATAGTATCCCCATCCCCACCAAAAAGTCTATCGACTATTGCAAATGCAATAGTCGGATCAACTTCAAATATAGCAGAACCCTTAAGAGGATCCATGTTTATTATTGCCAAAGTAGTAGGATTTGGGATAGACCTAATAAACTCTTCATAAGTTAACTGATCTACTGAAGCTACATGTACGTGCACCATCTTTCTTAAAAGAGCTGAGAGGGAAGTCGTAGTATACCTTGCAAATGCCTCATGAAAACTTGATACAGTTCTGACTTGCTCCTTTGAAAACTTGTCTGGCCTTTTAAAATCATAAACTTTAACCTTCTGCTTCTTACCCATAGGACTAGATATAACATTGGAAAGCGCATCATCTGATGATAAATTCTCAGATGAATTAATAGATTCTAAAAGACTGTCTATATCATCCTGTGATAATGCCCCCGGATTACTTGCCATTAAAAATTCCTTATCAAAAACTACATATCAAAAATATCAATTTGTGTTAATGCTATTTCTTTTATTTCACCATTTCTAAGAACACTATTAATCCTAGCCTTAATTTCAGCTTTAATTTGACTTTCATTTTTTATCTCTTGTCCTGTTCTTTGACTAAAATATTCTCTAATAATATCTTTTAATCGTACCTTTTGTCTTCCAAGTTCATTTAAAATATTTACATTATTTTCAGCATAGCCCAAAGCAAGTTTTACAACAAAAGTTTTTGGAGGGGTATCCAAAGTAGTTCCTCTAATCTCATCTATACTCTCATACCATATAAGCATAGGGGGTTTCCCTAAATATTCATTAGAAAAAATTGGAAAATCATTAGGTGTCCCACTTTGGCTTACAACCATCTTAGAGACAAAATAAGAAACAATTATCATAATAACAACAGTAAATAACCCTATAGCCAATATTTGTAAAAACTTTATTATAATGTCAGATAGCAAACCACTCTTCTTACTATCATCACTACCTATATCCATGTTCTCATCATCTTTATCAGGCATATTACCTCCCTATAAATTTCTATCATCATTTCTAAACATTGCTACTAATTAACACTCTTAGGAGTACTCAAAGAAGAATCACTCGTAATTAAAATATCAATTCTTCTATTATAGGCTCTGCCCTCAGGAGTATCATCTGTAGCAATTGGCCTGCTACCTGCAAATCCGGATACTTCAAATCTACTCTCAATACTTTCTATCCTAGACTGATCAGCATAATTTAAAATCTGCTCTAGCATATTTACCGCCCTTACTGCTGAGAGCTCCCAATTACTTTTCCAAATTCCATTCACATCAGTATCAACATTATCCGTATGACCCTCTATTTTAAAATTATATCCTTGATCATCTAAAAACCCAATAAAAGATGCTATTCTTTGTATTGCTCTCCTATTCTCATCAAGCTTAACCTCAGCGCTAGCTGAGTCAAAAAAAGCATCAGCTAAAAGGGACACAACAACACCTCTCTCAAGTCGTCTAACAATAATACTCTTAGACTGAATCTTTTCAATGAATTCAATCATAGATTTATTTTTAGCTGTCTGAGAAGCTTGTTTATTCTTCTCAGTAGAAGGCAAAGACATAAAACTATTACTCAAATAAGAAAGTTTACCAACATCCAAAGTCTTTCCGCCCTTAAAAAATCCAGATCCTGAAAATGAAGCTGACATTATTCTTAATATATTTTCCTTAACGATAATATCATTTAACGAAAACATAGTAACAAAAAAAACAAGTAACAAAGTAACCATGTCTCCATACGTTAACATATAATCAGGAGCACCTTCTTCGCGCTTTGAATTCTTCTTAGCTCTCAATGCCATTACTCACCTCCAAGAACACCCCCAAGCTGATTTCTGTCTTTAGGCGTTAAGAATGTCACAAGCTTCTGCTCTAAAATTCTAGGATTATCGCCTGCCTGAATTGATAAAATACCCTCAACCAACATTGTCTTAACTGCTGCCTCCTCAGAATCTATAGATTCTAATTTAATCTGAACAGGAAGAAACATCAAATTTGCCATTATTGTGCCATAAAGAGTCGTAACAAGAGCAACAGCCATAGAAGAACCAAGTGCTGATTTATCTTCTAAATTTCCAAGAAGAGCTATAAGACCAATAAGAGTACCTGTCATTCCAAAAGCAGGAGCAAGCTTTGCCCAAGTTCCAAAAAGATCAGAGCCCATCTTATGTCTTTCTTGCATCTGATCAAGCTCAAGATAAAGCATAGTTCGAATTATCTCGGGATCAGCACCATCAACAACAAGTCTCATTCCAGACTTAAAAAACGGGTCACTGATCTGCTCAAGCTCATCATCAAGAGATAATAGTCCTTCTTTTCTAGCTTTTTCTGAGAGCTCCACCAAATTCTTTATAATAGACGCCTTAGCAAAAGTACTCTTCTTAAAGAAAAATCCTAAATATGTAGGAATTTTCTTAACGGCGAGAATTTCTGAGGAAGCCATAAGTGCAGAAAAAGATCCAACAACTGTAATAAATACAGAACTCAAATCCCAAAAAACCCCTAACCCCGTAGGAGTAAACGCCATAGAAATTAAAATAGCCCCAAATCCAACTCCCCATCCAATTATACTAGCCAAATTCATAATCCAGCTCCCTTATTCTCTTGTGTAATTTTATCTAAAAAAGCAATCTCTCTCCTATACATCTTAATTCTATCTACCACCTCTACTATATTTTCCTTTACAACCACTTTCTTACCGTTCATAAGAAGAATTGTAGTATCAGGATTAGCCTCAATACTCTCAATATGACAAGGATTTAAATAATATCCATCTCCATTAAGTTTAGTTACATAAATCATAAACTAAAACAAAATATTAACTTTTAAGTCTTACAAGTTCTTGCAATAACTGATCGGAAGTAGTGATAGTCTTAGCATTAGCCTGAAAACCTCTCTGAGTAACTATCATATCTGTAAATTGTTCAGCAAGATCAACATTAGCCATCTCTAAGACTCCTGCCCTAATAGTACCAAGTCCTGCAAAACCAGTCTCACCCACTCTAGCCTGACCTGAATTGCTTGTCTCAATGAAATTAGTATCACCAGCCTTCTCAAGTCCTCCAGGATTAACAAACGATGCAAGAGCAATCTTTCCAAGATCTCGCCTTATACCATTAGAATAAACTCCTGTTATTACGCCATTCTGATCTATCTCGTAATTTTCCATATATCCCATACCATACCCATCTTGAATAATAGCCTTAGTTGTACTTGCATCAGCAAATTGAGTAATTGAATCAGTATAGCTACCAACATTTCCAAGCCTAAGGTTAATAGTCTGCTGTTCACCATCTTCCCCAACATTAGCATTAGGAACGCCAAAAGTTATAGGAAATTCAAGCAAATCGCCTGGCTGACCTGGCTGACCATTCAAAGAAAGCAATGCTCCTTCATTGTTAAAACCTATCACAAAGTTAGAATTTTCCTCTCCATTAACTAAAACTGTAGCATTCCATGTATTAAAAGCAGTTGCATCCCTTACAACCCTAAGTTCAACAACACTAGTATTCCCAAAATTATCATAAACCGTTTTATTAACAACCCAAGTTCCACTAGCAATATCCGATTCACTAGCACCCTCTTCAATTACAGGCAATCTCTTATCAAGATTACAGGCAAAAGTAATGTGCCCAGTAGCCTTAGCTCCTTCTTTATCTCCAACAGGAATAATCAAATCCTCGACATCAGAAGATGTATTAATAACCTGTTCTCCCCCAAGAGTCCTTGCCATCCAACCCTGAATTCTCATGCCATTTGCAGGATTTACAAGATGACGATCAGAATCAACATCAAATGCACCAGCTCTTGTATAAAAAGAATTACTACCTTCTCTTAAGATAAAAAACCCAGCACCACTAACTCCAAGGTCAGATGCTTTCTGAGTACTCTGAAAAGACCCTTGAGTATGAATAGTATCAACGGTAGCAACACTCATACCAAGTCCAACCTGTTTTGGATTAGTACCACCACGCCCATCAGTAGGACGGGATGCTCCAGAAATACTTTGAGATATCATATCTTGGAAATTAACCCTTCCCTTCTTGAAACCAATAGTATTTACATTTGCAATATTATTACCAACAACATCCATTCTTGTTTGATGATTCTGCAACCCAGAAACACCAGAATATAAAGATCTCATCATATAATTATTCCTCCAATCCTACTGACAAAATATTTTCATAAACGTAATACTTTCCATTAACCATAATCTGTGGAATCACTCCCGTTTTAATATTTGTAACCTTACCCCTAACAACCTCACCATCAGCATGCTTAAATTCAATTATTTTACCTAACAAATCCAAATCTTTATTGATACCAAGAGCAGATGAAAGTTTTTCGAAAGATTTGCTCATATTAGTCATTTGCTCAAGAGTTGAAAATTGTGCCATCTGAGCAATAAACTCTTTATCTTTCATTGGATCTGTAGGATCTTGATACCTAAGCTGAGTAATAAGCAACTTTAAAAAATCATTTCGACCAAGATTAGCTCCCTTAATGCCTCGTTCTACCTGAGAATCAGACACTTCCCTCACTCTGACTACATTAGAAATACTGTCAATTGTATTCAATCTCATTCCTCTCCTACTAAACAATAAAATTAATATTTTTTTCTAAATCACTAGAAATTTCAACATCCTCTTCAAGTTTAAAAATTTTATTCTCATTAAAAGAACCCTCTTGATCCCCGGCATCATCTCTAAAATCACCTGAAAAAAATCCAGTATTCCTACCCGCAAGCGAAAGATCCAAGCTAGTATTAAACCCATTATCATCTAACATTTTACTGATTGAATACATATTTTGCTCAAAAAGAGTTCTGACATTTTGATTATCAACTATTATTTTGCCCAATAAATTATTATTGGAGTCAAGATTTAAATTAATTCGTATGCTACCAAGTTCTCTAGGCTTTAAAATCAACCTAATCTCTCCTGTATCATTCGATTTTAACACAATTTTGACTTTATTCACAATATTATGATTAATCTTCAAGTTCCACTCTGACATTAAATTATCAGCAATATTACCGCTCAAAAATTCTTTAACATATTTTGTATCAACACTAGAAAGATTTCCGCAAAATTCTCTAATTCCATCGAATGCTTCTTTAAAAATATATTTGCCTACGGAGTTCTCGCTATCAACTATCCTCAAGCTAGCGCCTGCGTTAACAAATTCCTTAACATTATCATTTCTCTTAAAATCCTTAACATCAATATTAATAACATTTTTATCCTTATTACCCTTTTCAACATTCGAATCTCCATAAGCAAAACCTAAAGTATTCAAATCTAAAATAGAATTCAAATTTCTAAACAAACTGTTAAGCTCCGATAAAAAATTTTCCATATTTTTCAATATTTCTTTTCTATCCACGACCTCAGAACCCAAAGATAAACTTTCACTCAAAGTACTCAAATTTTCAAAATCAAATAAATTATCCATCCTGTTTATTAAAGATTTCAAATTAGATACAAAATCATTACCTCTAAGTCTTTCAAAAGCGACATCTTCATTTAAAGATACATTTTTAAAACCCTTATTGATAAGACCATTGTTTTTTAAAAACTTCAAAAAATCCACTATTGAACCTCTACTCTTAACCAAATTCTGTTTCTCTGAGGCAATAAGGTTTGAAAACACACCTTTCATATCTTTACCCAAAACATTACCTAAACTTAAAGAGGCTAAATACTTACTTGAATTTATCGAATTAAGATTATTTGGAACAATCTTAATTAAATTACTCATAACTTACTCCAACGAACCAACAGACATCTTTCTCATTAATATAGCAGCCTTCTTAGAATCCATAAGAGACAGCCAATAAGGAACAATAGATGCACGCCCCTCTTTTCTAAAAACATCTTCTACCTTGCGCATATAAGATATTGCAATCTCGTCATTAAGCTCCTCAAGTCTTTTAACAGCATCCTCTGGTGGCATATTCACCAAATATAGAGCAGCTTGTACAAAATTTGCGTCCTCATCTTTATATTT